>JAJYTZ010000002.1 GCA_021792775.1 Microcaldota archaeon | reverse complement strand
ATGTCGAGATAGCTCCCATTATAGTTGCCGACAAGGGAGGTCCATGCATCAAAGTTCACATTCCCTCCGCTCACAGCTACCTCTGTGTTGTTCCATATATCAAATAGCCCCGAATGCCCAGACACGCCGAGGTTAAAACCGTTGTATGAACCGCAGCAATCTCTTGTATTCGAAAAAGCGTAATCGTAGTATGAATAATTTAACGGGTATACCCAGCCAGCCACACTAAAGTTTCCAGAAACGTTCGTCATCGCACTACCAAGATTCACATAGCTGCCAGAGTTCTCCCCTTTAAAATTAAGCGTGAAAACACTAGCATCTTTACCCGCATACTTCCTGTTTGGATAAGTCACGCCAAATGGCTTCCCGTTTCCTGAACCATTGGCATAGTTTTCTGCGTTTCCGTCCAAAGGATACCAACCCACAAGGCTTTGCGTGTTTAATGGCGTCCCGTTCATTCCTTCATTGTAAATCTGCATTATGCTCTTTCCAGACAATGCCGCATCGTATATCTGCAGGTTTGATACATTCCCGTACATGTAATTCAAATTAGAACTCGGTATTCCAGAGAGGTTATCTTCGCCTATGTTCATCGCTGTTATCTGATTGGAGTTGAATGAGACATTAATAGAGTTTGCTATAATGGTCCCATTGAAATATATCTTCGTATAACCTCCGGAGTAGGTGACAGAGACCAGCGATTCGTTCCCCAACATATTGCCTGTTGTCGCCGGAACGTATTTCAATGTACCGCATTGCGTCGAAGAATAAAAGACAACCTGCGTGTAAGTAGAGGCTACAAGCTTGAAGCAGTTCGTTGCCACAATATTCCTAAAAAAGCTTGGATTATTGTTCAGCGCTACCCATGCGCTTACAGTGAATGCGACAGGCGAATGCAGGGGCGAATCGTTTATGAAGATTGAATTACTGCCCCCAAAACTTGCTGTCTGTAGGTTTGCCGCGTTTAGCGGCATAGGCCCCCACACAGCTCTGCTTATCGCTCCATTGTTGTGATGTGTGCTAATGTCATACGCCGTTGAACCGTATCCCAGTTCAAGGGGCCAGTATCCTATGAGGTTGCCTGCAAGCGCGGGATTTCCGTTGTATATCATCCCTGTCACATTGTTCCCGCTAAGTTTGTTTGTCTCTAAGTAACCAGTTATGTTTCCACTAGTGTTGGCATAATTTGTGAACGAACTTCCTGGTATTACTATGCCGCCTGGCGTGTCTAATCCAGGCCGACCGTTCTGTAAACTTGCATGAAGGTTCCCATTTGCCGCCCACGCATAAGCGATGTTGTATGGTACCCCGTTGTTGTTATTTGGCCCATAATCGTTCGCGTTCCCATTAAGCGGCCACCACCCGACCAAGCTGTTTGTGCTTACCGGAGTCACATTTATCCCCCCTGTGTAAAGCTTGCTTATCTGTGACTGGCTAAGCGTTGTGTTGTAAACTTGGACATTTGCTATAAAACCAGGAAAGTAAGCACTTTGATAGCTAAATAAGCCGATATTAAAAGAATTTGCTGATTCTGTAGTCCCGATAAACGGCTGACTAAAATTAGATATGCCATTAATATATAAACCATATTGATTAGTACTTTGATTGGCCCACGCTATTATCTGATACCATTTTTGTGCTGTTAAACAATAGGTTGAAGTACTGCCTTGCCAACTACCTATCGTGTTTGTAACACCGACGGCAATATGACAGTCCCCATTCGGGAATACGGATATACTGCCATACGGGGATATACTATTTGCTGAGAAGATACCTGCATTATTATTTGGTATTGTATTAAGATAAATCCAAGCCATAACCGTTATACTTTTCCCACTAGGCCAAGATAAAGGAGTAGAAATATAGCTGGTCGTCCCGCTGAAGTTCGCTACCTCTGTCGAAGATGGTACCGCCAAAGACGCCTGGTTTGGAAAAAGCAAATCCTGCGGAGAAGTACTATCCACATATATCTCTCCGTTATAGTTTGTGACCTTTATCTTTCCGGTGTAAGCAGGTATGGAATAGGCTGTCGGATTACTGCCGGGTATTACGGAAGGCCCAACTACATCCTTAGCATCAGAGTATGCTGTGGCAGTTATCTTCTGCGTACCGAAGGTCGTATTTACAGTGACAATGCCCGTAGACGTAATCGATATCGAATAAGATTGCACTCCGGTATACTGCGGCAGCGCGAATGTCCCATTGAATCCGTTTCCCGCAGCTGCCGCCTGATCCAAATAAGAGACTATAGCTTGTCCCGCAAGCTGCACGTTTGAATACTGATTGCTTGCCAAGCCCGCCGCTCTCTGCGTTGTCGCTATTCCGAAGACAATAATGAATACTATAAGAACGAATGAATACACTATTATGAATTCTAAAGCTATCTGAGACTTTTTGCCCTTGTCCTTAAAGCGAATGCCGGTCATTTACCTCAATATCTTTTTGTGTGCAAAGGTTAAAATACGTGTCAGCGTCCCACACCGCTCTGAAATATCCTTGCCCCATTCATGACTGACAGATAAAGAGAGATGAATTCGTACGAACGGATTTCATGATTCAAAAACGCCTCTCTCCATATCTGATATCATCTACGAATTAACGTTCGGATCCCCGTGCCTCAAGATTCGTTCCCGAAAGGAACGAAAGATATAAATATTCGTTCCCTTAATGTACTAATATGGAAGTAGGAGAAGCACTAAAATTGCTCAACGATTGGTGGATATCAGGAAAGGTAAAAAAAGAGCTGGTTAAGGAGTATAGGCGGCCTGTTTTTGAAGAAGTGTACAATAAGCTTACCAAATACAAAGAAGTTATTGTGCTTACCGGCTTGAGAAGGGTGGGCAAATCAACAATAATGTACCAGCTTATTGATGAACTGTCCAAGAAGGTAAATTCCCTTAACATTATTTATTTTACATTTGACTATGGTCAAGCAGAAATAGTGTCTATACTAAACGAGTATCAAAAGATTACAGGCGTAGATTGGAAAAAAGATAAAATATACTTGTTTTTAGACGAAATACAAATATTGAACAACTGGGGCTCTCAAGTAAAACTGTTGTACGACTCGCTTCCTAACATAATGTTTGTGGTTTCTGGATCTGCATCTCTACAATTGGAAAAAAGGGCTATGGACAGCCTTGCAGGGAGACATTTTCTAGTGGATATTCCTGTTTTATCTTTGGTTGAATACTATTCATTGAGACATGGCAAAAAGATAAACAATCTCAAATTGTATGAAGACAATATAGGTATGGAATTTGATGCTTATATCAAGAAGCCATTTCCAGAGTTAGCAAAAATTGATGATCAGAAAATAATATACGAATATATACATGAAAGCATTGTTGCAAAGATCATAAGCCAGGATCTGCTAAAAGAATTTGGAAAAATTGATATAACACTATTAAACTCTCTAGTTGAGCTATTCTTCTCCGAGCCAGGTATAATATTAAATGTTGATTCCCTTTCAAAGTCCTTGACTAAACGGAAGCAAGAAGTTGAGAGGCATATATATATGCTTGAGTTCTCCAAGCTTATACGAATAATAAAGAACTACAGGCCATCCACGCTTTCAGAGTCCAGAAAGTTAAGGCGAGTGTATCCATATGACATATCGCTTGCCATGTCTCAGAACCCTTCGATCGAAAAAGGTAAAGTTTTAGAGACATTGCTGATATCCAGGTTGGGTATAAAAAGATACTGGAGGGAAGGACAAAAAGAGATTGATGCTTTATTGATTGACCGAAAGAAAATCATTCCAATCGAAATCAAAGCTTCAGAAACACCGAAGGAGGAGTATATGAGGACTATAGAATATTTTGTAAATCGTTTTAAGACAGAAGACGGCGTATTATTGTACAATGGAAAAACCGTGAATACAGCCCAAAAAAGAGCACTGAATGTGAAACAAATATTGATATACGGCTTTGACAAAGTTATTGCAGGAAAAACCTAAAGACCTATAGATATGCCCTGTTATGGGAGCTAAAGTATCTCACAGCGCTCTTCATACAATAGAGTGAACTGTCCTTCCCTTACCTTACGGATGAAGCTTCTGCAACACCCGCGATTTTGGAACTTTTCCGAAACCTCTATATAAATTATCTAAAATAAATTGTAATAAACAATAAAAGATTATTTATTACAACCAAAAACTCATAAAAACGAAAATTATTTAAATCTTTCGCAACATAATAAGATCATGGAGAGCATAACAATACGGTCTGTAGAAAAACCAGATTACAACGATCCAAAGGCGCTGCTCAAATGGTTCTGTACCACTTTCGGGCTTATAGAGAATCCTGAAGGGAAGGACAGCGTCGAGGAGCAGATACTTGTGCGGTTCATATATGCCGCTAGGCAAAACCGCAACCTCTCCGTATCAGACCTAAAGATTTCTCCAAAGATGCCAAGAAGCACGCTCATCTACCATCTGAATAGGCTTGTTGATGCCGGGATTATATCAAAGAAAGGACACACATATAAGCTCAGGGCAAATGATATAAGCCGCGTTGTGGAAGAGATAAATTACGATGTGAGCAGGGAGTTCATGCGCATCCTTGATACGGCAAAGGAATTCGACCGCCTTATAGAAGGCTCGCTTTCTGATACAAAAGCGTTAAGGAACAAAGGTGTTTGAATGGATAAAAAGGAGGATAACACAATTATCAACGATTCAGATAATGGCAAGGAGACAGACAAGCCGGGCTCTGCTGATGCATTCTCTGACAAACAGAACGAGTATGCAGAACTAAAGGAGAAGATGCTAAGGATAGCTGCAGAGTTCGACAACTACAAGAAAAGGACGCAGAACGAGGTATCGCGGGCGAGAATACAAGGGAAAGTAGATCTGCTCAGGCAGATAATCCCGATACTGGATGAATTCGAGCTTGCAATCATCTCCATACAAGGAAGCAAGGAAGCGAAAGACGGAACCGGTCTATTTAGAGGAATGGAAATGGTCTACGCCAACTTTAAGGAATCGCTTAACAAATCCGGCCTTTCGGAGATCAGCACAGATGGGGCCTTCAATCCGATGCTGCATGAGGTAATAATGACAAAAGAGGACCAATCAGAGAACGGCACAATAATAGAAGTGATAAAGAGAGGATATATGTTCGAGGGAGTTTTAGTGAGGCCGGCCTCAGTGATAATCTCATCCGGCGCGAAAGAATAACTTACCATTAAAGGTGTAAAATATGAAAATAATAGGAATAGATCTTGGAACATCGAATTCAGCCGCAGCTGTATTGGAGAGCGGCCGACCTGTAATAATACCGAGTAGTGAGGGCGCTTCCCTGTATGGAAAGGCTTTCCCGAGCTATGTTGCTTTCACAAAAGAAGGGCAAAGGCTTGTCGGCGAGCCGGCAAAGAGGCAGGCAGTAGCAAACACGAACGGGACAGTCTCAGCGTTTAAAAGGGCTATGGGGACAGACAACAGGTACGAGATATTCGGAAAATCGTACACGCCGCAGGAGCTCTCGGCGCTATTGCTGCAGAAGATAAAGAAAGACGCCGAAATGTTTCTAGGAGAAGAGGTAAAGAAGGCGGTGATAACTGTGCCGGCATACTTCAATGATAATCAGAGGCAGGCAACGAAGGACGCTGGAGAGATAGCGGGGCTTGAGGTTATAAGGCTGGTTAACGAGCCTACTGCCGCATGCCTTGCATACGGCCTCGACAAGTCCGAAAAGGAGATGAAAATACTTGTCTACGATTTCGGAGGAGGCACGCTCGACGTGACAATCATGGATTTCGGAGGAGGCGTATTCGAGGTGAAATCGACTAATGGGGATACCCAGCTGGGCGGAACTGACATGGACAAGAGCATAACCGATTATCTTGTGGAAGAGCTGAGAAAGGAGACTGGAGTCGATATAAGGAAAGATAAGCAGGCATTGCAGAGAGTGAGAGAGGCTGCAGAGAAGGCAAAGATAGAGCTTTCCACGGTAATGACAACTGAGATAAACCTTCCATTCCTTGCGCAGAACAACGGAGAACCGATACACTTCACACACACTCTCACACGAGCGAAGCTGGAGAGTCTTGTGATGCCAATAATAGAGAAATCCGCAGCCCCGATAAGGCAGGCGCTTGCTGATGCGAAGATGGAACCAGAAAACATTGACAAGATAATAATGATAGGCGGTCCGACAAGGATGCCAGCAATGCAGAGATATGTGGAGCAGCTTCTTGGCAAAAAGATAGAACGCGGAGTCGATCCGATGGAAGCGGTAGCGCTCGGCGCAGCCATCCAGGCAGGAATAATAAGCGGAGAGGTAAAGGACATACTGCTTCTTGACGTGACGCCGCTGACTCTCGGAATAGAGACTCTTGGCGGAGTTGCGACTCCGATAATAGAGAAGAATACGACCATACCTGTCAATAAGTCGCAGATATTCACAACAGCTGCCGACCTCCAATCAAGCGTGGAGATACACATAGTGCAGGGCGAGCGCCCCCTAGCTAAGGACAACATAGATTTGGGAAGGTTCTCGTTGACAGGCATACCTCCGGAGAAGAGAGGAATGCCGCAGATAGAAGTCTCGTTCGACATAGACGCGAACGGCATACTGCACGTCACGGCAAAGGACAAGAAGACCGGAAAAAGCCAGAGCATGGACATAGTTGCGCCGCACAAGATGAGCAACGAGGAGATAGAGCGAAAGGTAAACGAGGCGAAGAAGTTCGAAGAAGAAGACAAGAAGACAAAAGAGAAGATAGAGATAAGGAACAACGCGGAGTCAATGGTCTATACGGCGGAGCGCACCATCGACGAATTCAAGGATAAAATAAAGGAAGAAGACAAGAAAGAGATAACAAAGAAGAAGGAGGAGGTAGAGGAAGCAATAAAGAAAGATGATATAGAAACAGTAAAGGCGAAGAGCGAAGAGCTCAAAGAGCTTCTTACCCAACTAGGCTCGAAGATGTACAGTTCTGGAGAAGGCGCACAATCAGGCGCCCAGAGCACAGGAGGGGAGAACGCAGGAGAAAGCGGCGGCGGAGATGCAGGGGGCGATGGGAATACCGCGGAAGCCGACTTCAAGGTAAACAGCAAATAGAAGCAGGATGACATGGGAAAGGACTATTATGAGATACTCGGCGTAAAAAAGGGCGCTACTCAAGACGAGATAAAGAAAGCATATAGGAAGCGCGCCCTTGAGTACCATCCTGACAGGAACAAGGATAGCGAAGCTGAACAGAGATTCAAGGAGATAAACGAGGCCTACGCTGTGCTCGGCGATCCTTCGAAGCGCAAGCAGTATGATACATACGGTCCGGAGCAGTTCAACCAGAGGTTTACGCAGGAAGACATATTCCGCGGCTTTGATTTCGAAAGCATATTCAGAAACATGGGCTTTGACGTTAACGATATGCAGGGATTTGGCGGCAGCATATTCGAGAACCTTTTCGGGGGAGGAGGAAGGAGGGGAGATTATGGAAACAGCATAGCCTACGCGCTCGAAGTGCCTGTAAAGGAAGCGTACTTCGGGTCCACAAAGAGCATAAACGTAAAGCATACTGTAAGATGCGGCAGGTGCAACGGGAATGGGGTAGAGCCGGGAAGCAGAATGAAACGATGCGAGAAATGCAACGGCGAAGGCCAGGCAAGAACTACCCGTCGAACGCCGTTCGGGATAATCCAGACAGTTTCCACATGCGATAAATGCGGAGGGAGCGGGAGCTTTCCAGAGAGGGTATGCAGCATGTGCAGAGGCACAGGCAGATCCCAAAAGACAGACTCAATAGACATAAAGATTCCGAAAGGGGTAAGGGATGGGATGAAGCTCATCGTCAGGGGAATGGGAGACTATGGCGCGGACGGTAGCGGCGACATAGAGATGCATATAAGAATAAAGAACGATACAGATTTCATATTGGAAGACGATGACCTAAGATACAGGCTTAAGGTACCGTTTTACGCTGCGATACTTGGAGATGAGGCGGAGATAGAAACTTTCGAAGGCAAAGAGAGGATAAAGATAGAGCCTGGTACCAACCCCGGCGCAGAGATAAGGCTGAGAGGCCGCGGCATGCCCCATTTCAATAGGCAGGGCAGCGGCGACATGATTATAGAGCTGGACGTTTCGATGCCATCAAGGATGTCAAAGGAGCAGGAAGAGCTGATCCAGAGATTCAAGGAGCTTGACCCGGGAGTACACCAGAAGAAGAAGGGCTTTTGGGGAGGTTAACGCAGAAGAAGCTCGCGCTGTTTACGGGAGAATATCACTTTGTAACTCCATATTGAAAATATTCCAAAGCAGAACAGCGCACAAGAACGTGACGGAAAATGCGCGCGGAATAAAACAATTATCCATAGCAATTTACGGATGCCGCAAGATTTTATCTGGAGGTTCGTAGTGTGCTATACCTATTCTCCCAGTTAGCAAAGTGAGCGGGAAACCCCACACCATTCATGGGTGGGATGAGAGCGAACCGCAGTAAGACGTATAAACATGAATGGGGATATAAGTTACATGGAACTGACAAGAGCTTATAGATTCAGAATCTATCCTGATGAAAAGAGGCAGCAACTCCTCAATGAAGAAATATGGTTATCACACATATTTTACAACAAACTTCTCGAACGAACAATAAAGGAGTATGCGAATGATAAGTCAAAAATCAGCAGAAAAGTATTCAATGGATATATGAAAGATATAATGCAAGAAGATAAACGTTTCCTAAAAATATACTCCCAAACAAGGCAGGACATTCGTGATAGGTTGATAAAAGCATATCAGAATTTTTTCAAGAGGGTGCAGAGAAGAAAGAAAGGAGAAAAGATAAGGTCGGCTTTCCACGTTACCGCTCACTTGACAAATATAAATCATTCACATACCCACAGGATAACGGTTCATTCCATATAGAGAAAAACATGCTCCGCATATCAAGGATAGGAAGGATGAGGATAGAACTGCACAGGCAAATTCGGGGAACTGTAAAGACGCTGACCATCAAGAAGGAAGCAAACCAATATTACGCAATCTTCACGACAGTCCAAGAATCAGAAATTCCGAAAGTGGAAAATACTAAACCTGTCGGCATTGACGTGGGGCTTACAACTTTTGCGGCTTTCTCTGACGGAACATCAATCAAGAAACCAAAGTTCGCAAGGAAGAACGAGAAGAAACTGCATCGTTGGGAAAGAATAAAAGCAAGAAGACAAAAAGGGAGCAGGAATAGGGAAAAGGCAAAACTCAAAGTACAGGAGATATGGCGGAATACAACAAACCAAAACAAGGATTTCATCGAAAAGGAAACTGCAAAACTGGTCAATTCTGGTTATACTTCATTCGTAATGGAAGACCTTGAAATACGCAACATGGTAAAGAACCGCAAATACGCAAGGTCGATACAGGAGGCAACATGGGGAATGTTCAGGCAGATTTTATCATGCAAGGCTGAAAGTGCCGGCATGAAGGTAATCCCGGTTCCATACCAATATACCACACAGGCATGCAGCAGATGTGATAACATAAGGAAAGGAGACGACAAACTGACTCCAAAAGACAGGATATACAACTGCAATGTATGCGGTTTGGTAATGGACAGGGATGAAAACGCATCAATAAATATACTCAATCGAGCTACCGCAGGGCATGCGGGAAGTAACGCCAGTGGAGATGCAACCTCTACGATACAACAGGTATCGCAAGTCGTGTCGTTGAAGCAGGAACATACTCTGTTAAACGCAGGGGAAGCCCACACGCTTTAGCGGTGGGAGGATGTCACAGGAGTATATTACATTGATAGGAACTCCGTTGTTGCCGTTGCCCGAGTAATCCTGCGCATTGCCGTTGAGCAGCCATCAGCCGACTAGGTTTCGAATCTTTATCAACGCGGCTAAGCTGTATGCAGAGGCCGGACATAAAATAGCAAGCTTTTTATAAATGTATGTCAAAAAGTTAATCATGAATGTCGAGGAATTGAAGAATATAATAACATCACAGCGCGAGGCGGTAGCCGAACTTTTCGAAAAGGAAGCTATCATACAACGAGATGTTGACATAAATGTGCTAAAAGGGTATATAGCACACCCTAACATACTTGCATTACTCGGTGTTAGAAGATCTGGCAAATCAATCCTCTCTTATCTAATTCTTAGCAATGAAAAGTTCGGCTACATAAACTTCTTCGATGAAAGGCTTTCCGGCCTAACAAAAGCCGATTTGGAGAAAACCGTGCAGGCGTTTTATGAACTTTATGGCCGCATAGAATACATGGTTTTTGACGAAATCCATAGGGTGGAGTCATGGGAGGGTTTTGTGAGCAGGTTGCGTATCAGCAAAAAAATAATAATTACGGGAAGCAATTCCAGTATGCTTTCTGGAGATTTAGCAACGTTTCTTACCGGCAGGCACCTGAACTTTACTATATTTCCATTTAACTTTAGGGAGCATATGCTAGCGCACGGTTATGTTCCGGAAGAGGGCTGGCAGCATTCGACAGCGTCTTCGGCAAGAATAAAGACAGAGCTAAACGACTACATTAAAAATGGCGGTTTTCCCGAGGTATACAAATTCGGTACCATGGTGCTCCAGGCAATCTACAAAGATATAATCGACAATGACATAATAGGAAAGCACGCATTAAAGAAAAGCGCAAGGTTCAAAGAGTTTGCAAAATACTTGGTATCAAACTTCGGCAGAGAGATAACATTCAGCAGGCTGGCAAGCATATTAGGCATTAAAAACGTGCATACGGCAAGCAAATATGTTGGCTATGTTGAAGACTCTTACCTGATAATCTTATTGGAGCGCTTCTCCTACAAGCTTAAAGAGCAGTTTATTGCTCCCAGGAAGGTTTATTGCGTAGATACTGGCATAGCTGACACAATGGCATTCAACACGAGCGAAAATTTCGGGAGGTTGATGGAGAATACTGTAATTGTAGAGCTCTTAAGAAGGAAGAGCTATAACGGGCTGGGAACAGAGTTGTATTATTGGAAGAACCATCAAGGCAGGGAGGTTGACTTCGTAATTAAAAAGGGTAATGCTGTGAAGCAGCTCATTCAGGTTACGCGCATTTCAGATTATGGCGAGCTAAGTGCGCGCGAATCCAAGGCACTTATTGAAGCAGGAAATGAATTGCACTGCAACAACCTTCTCATAATCACATGGGATTACGAAGGCAAGAAAGAGGCTGAAGGTAAGATAATAAGCTTCACACCATTATGGAAATGGCTTCTTGATTATGGGGTAGTATATCCAGAGGTCCACGAGCTCGTGTAGATTACGTTGGTAGGGACTCCGTTGTTGTTATTTCCGGAATAATCTTTGGTGTTTCCGTTGAGCGGCCACCATCCTACAAGGTTCTGGATGTTTGTTGGGGCACCACCTATGCCTTCTTGGTAGAGAGCTTGTATCTCAGGTTGTGAGAGTGAGGTGTTGTAGATTTGGACGTTTGAGAGACGGGAACCTCCAAAAGTAAGTACGTCGCTGCCGCCACCTGCGCCTAAAATTATAGTGTCGTATGGGCCTATTGCCCCGCTCTGTAAAGCACTAGGTTGGGCAACAGCATCAATATACGGAATTGCCGCTATCCCATTAAAAGTTCCAGAAAAGAATTCCCATACGCCAAGGTGATATCCAAAGTTTGGGGCGTTGTTGCCATCTATTCTCCATGTGCCTCGCCCCGTTGGTATGTTAGAACTCATTGCAAAATATACTAACGCATTCGGAGATGATCCAAGATTTCCATTTTGGAAAAGCTGCGGGTAAAGAGAAGTGGTATTCGCCCAAGTCGGTATAAAAAACCAAAACGTCACAGTTATACTAGACGTTGAGCCTACAACATTAGCTTCAATTCTACTATTACTAGCACCACCAAACTGTATAACATACTGCGGTATCTCGTTGATGGTGCATGCTGGTCCGACTGCCGAAACAAACAGGTTGCTGCCCGGTCCGTTCGGCCTCATTATCTGGCAGCTTCCCGGACTTGCCCTCGGTGCGAACGTGTAAGGGTTGAACAGGTTGAGCTGGAATATCGCGACAATCACTATCGCAATGATGAGGATGGCCCAACCATAGGTCATCAAATATTCCATCGCGGACTGGAGTTTTAACGACTTAGAATTAGCACATATGTCAACGCGCGTTAGTTTCTTGTGTGTGTGTGTGTGTGTGTGTGTGTGTGTCACGCTTCCAAGGTCCTGTAAGCGCTCCGAAACTCGCTCACGCACAATCCCAAACATGCTCTCACTCTGTTATTGGAGTAAGAGCCTTTAATAACTGTTTGGTTGCGGGTAATTGCTTAATACCAGAATTTCTGGGCTGGGTTCAGGAATGAGTTTATACTCCACTAATTTCCGAGGTCAACATGAACCGAAAGGTATCTAAGATATCTCAAGCACTATATTATTCTCTCCGATGATAGAGTAACTTTTTATTGACTTGAATCTTTCGTCTGTCAGTTCCAGGCAGTATGTTCTGCCCAAAAGCATCTGCACACTAAACGGATTCGACCTTATCTCGTCCTCGTGCACCACATAACCCAAATATTTGAGCCTCACATTTCTTATCTTCTTTACCTTGTCAGAAAGTTTATCCATCTTATCAGAGTATCTTATCGTGACATCCGCCGCGATCTTTCCGTTTACATTTATCTTTTTGCTGGAAACATAATCAGGTAAACGGTTCTTGCCGCCTTCGTGAGGCAAATATCCATTCGTGCTTATAAATATGGTATCGTTCGTCCTCCTTTCTGCCCCGACCCTGGATACATAATTGAGCACAGCAGTGCCAGAGGAAAGCCTGCACATCCTCTTTGCGACCTCGTCCTCTTCAGAATAGCTGAACATCAATTCTTCAGATACGATCTTTGAAACGTCCGCTCCCTGCTTAAAATATATCTTTGTCTGGCATAACCTTCTTATCGAAGGATCTATGTCAAGGGGATTGTGCGTTATAAGCATAATTCCTATTCCCTGTTTTCTGAAATCCTGTATCCTATAGCGCATGTCTTCAACTGTCGGAGACTCAGGGTCCTTCAATACAGTCTGTGCTTCCTCTATGCAAATGATCATCCTCAATCTATCGTCTCCAAGATTATCAAACTTTGAGGCTATGGCGTATACCTGGTTCAATATAAGGGAATACATGAACTGTTTTGAACGTATAGAGCATCCGCTCATGCAGAAGACCACGCCATCATCAAGCAATTCCTCAATGATTATTCCATCTCTCTCAGAGTATTCCTCTCTAGATATTATCTCTACAAGCGTTTCTATGCTGGACTTTATGTTCTCGCCGTGCTTTGTATATTTTACACCGGCATTCGTCACTTTCGCATGCATCTCTATTATCGAGTCGTTTATCTCTTCAATAACCTTAGAGGGAGAAGGATTTCTTGTTTCCCTATATACTCTTCTAAATGCATTAACCATGCACTTCTCCAGCGGCTCGCGGTATGGCCCGGCAGAAGCTGCCGAAGAGAGTATTATACTCAGGTCAGCATAAAACTTTGCAATGTCTACAGAATCAGGGCATCGGAATAGATTTATAGGCACGCTGTCGCTCTGCAGTTTTATCAGATGCATGTTATGGGCGATAGCGAAATCTTCCCATTCGCCTGTCGGATCCAGTATTATGACCTTGGGCTTTCCATCAAGAGATACCGCACCGTCGATAATGCACATCGCCTCTCTGCTTTTTCCCATTCCGGGAAGCCCGCTTATTATACATCCAAGATTCAGGGTGTCGGGCTGCATTGCAACCTTATCCGAAGTTTTGTATACTGAGTCGGATACATAGCTCCCAACATCCAGCTGGCCTATCTGCCTCGGATTTACCGTCCTTATTACATGTTCTATCTTGCCAGCGCCATACATACCAAAAAATCTACCTGCGATGCTCTCCCCAAAGACTAATGCGTCGCCGTTCCCGGAATTCTCCTTTATGTAACTCTCGGAGAGCCTGCCCTTATCCTTGCTGAGCACAACCACCCTAGAACTCACATAATCAAGGATATCCGCCCTATCCGAACTATAAAAGATCCTAACGCGGTACCCTATTCCGTTCTTTGTTATAGAATAGTTTATCGAGCTCAATATATCGTTCAAGACCATTATCTCGTCTGATTCTGAAAATAATTCATACTGTGTAGAAGTGTTGAACATCTTGCCCTGGATTACAAGGCTCTGCTTTACACCGATCTGCTCAAGGTTCTTCTCCGCAGTCATCTTAGCCTCTGCCACTACGCCTTCTGTTACCGGAATAAAGAGCAAGCCGAGCAAACCCTCTGCAAACATTCCGAGAAAATCAGCAAAGAGATCTCTAGAATGCCGCTCCGCGTTAGTATATGGTACCAAGAACGTATGGTTGTCTCCAATCTGCAGTGTAGCTGCATGTTCGGCAAAGGAAAGCCCAGGAACAGCCCTCTCTATAGAAGCGACGATTCCGTCCCGCCCATTGATGATACCGAGGTATGTAGATTTGGCCTTGGAGTCATAAACCAGCATAAACGGCGTGCTGCCTAACGCCTCGAATATCTTTCCCGGTTCAGGCTCAACAAAGGGCACAGACTCTATCCTGAATGCCCTTATATCCATATCAACACCATTAGAATCAACATGACAGATATGTTTGCCCATACAAGCCTCCTTTTCTCCATGTCCAGTTGGTAGTCCTTGCGCTGGAGCCACGCATAAGATAAGCAGAAGGACAGCACCGCAAGCAAAAGTGCATAAAGAAGACCGACCCCAATTCCAAGAACAGTCTTCATGAGCTTAACAACTGACACGCCTAATAAGCCTGCCAATATGGCACTCTGCACAGCGCAGACTAGTGTACTATGCGCCTTTTGCTTACCTATCGATTTGACCCTAGCCAGCATCTCAAAACCTGTAATGCAAGTACAAAAGAACCGTAGAGAGCGCCATTAATGATATTGTTACCCTTGTGAACCTCTCCCGGAATATTCCGCTGGTATTCCTTCCGTTTATTAAAATCAGGCCGTACGCCGCCATGACAAGCACATTTATGAGTATCCCAATATCAGAAAGGCCGCTAATCATGTTCATAAAAGCTCACCTCTTTGGATAAGATACGGTTCATCAGTCTGACATTTTCTATGCGGGGCAGAGAGATCGCAGACCTGTATTTATATAACTCATGCTCATCTATGACTAAGAAATTTCCATCGCGGATATCGGATTTTATCCCATCCAAAAGCGGCTCTGTCAATTTTTTCGTCTCCGCCTCAACTTTATCTAACCCGCATCCATCTTTTTCCTCCTTAAGGCTCTCCAAATAAGAGATACCCAGCCTCGGCGAATCGCCAAACAGCGCAATGCCATTGGTGTAAGTCAGCCTTCCGATCGAGCTGTAAAAGGCCAGCAGCCCCTCTATCTCTGCTTTTCCTACGTCCAATCCAGCCCTCTTAGCATGCACATAAAGCTCCTCTATCAGAACGTAACCTCCTTGTCTATGCCTGCCTACACCTTCTGCATGCTCTATTATCTTCTCTCCCTTTGCTGCGGTCTCATTGTATCTTTTGTCAACGTATGATATTCTTATTGTATCTCCAGCGCCGATCCCATCCGCATAAAAAACGGCAAAAGAGAGAAAAGCGATACCCCACGCTATAAATGCCCAGGTGTAATCTCCGATAAAAGTGATCAATAGCGCAACCGCCAAAAGCGCCACCAACAGTTTAGCGTCTCTCATTTTTACACCATATCTGATATTCACGTATCAGTTCATCTGACAGACTTCTTTCCACCTTCTCCTGCCAGACCTGCATCTTCTTTCCCGATATGCTTTCCCAAGAGCGCAGAGCTTCAAACAGAAGCGTCTTATACATATCAACCATCTCTCCCAATCTAAGATTCTCATCCCTGACTTCTGAGAATGATCCGTAAAGCAAGTAGTTTATTCCGCTTAACATCTTCAGCCTCTTCGAATATTTCATAAAATATGTGTCATGCGCATTCTTCTCAAAACCCTCAAAATCTATGTTGTCAATGGTTTCCGCATATATTGCAGACAGCCCTATCGAATACAAACCCTCTATCGAGACTAAAACCGATAGGAGCCGCGCAAACATCCTCTTCCTAATCGCTTTAGACGGAGCCTCACAACAGTAATGCATGCTTATGCCATCATGCCCGAAGGAGATCACAGCGCTTGCCTTCGCATCAGATAGCTCATAGGAAAGCGTCGTGCCGTCCTTTATCAATCGCAGAGTACCGATTTCTGCCAGACGTTCCTTTAGAAGATTCATATCTGTCATTATCTGTGCCTTTACCGTTATTCCAGACTCTAACATCATCTTACCTTCCATATCATGCACTGGATTTGTATATGTCCATCGAGAGTCTCCCATCTATTCCGAGCTCGGAAAGGAGCAGGAGTATATTGATTCTGGACAGCCCTGCCAGCTTCAGCTCGAAAACTAGGCCCTCAGCATCTATTGCGTTGCCAGCCGCCTCTACTGACTTAATAACTTTAGAGACACGACCATCATCCTCAAGGTAATCCCTGAGCATGTTCTCTAAATCAATCTTTGAGATATTTCTTATCATATTACCACCTCTTATGCAAAAAACTTTAGCAAGATTCCCTGACATAACGTCTATTATCGCAGAATACGGCTTGTCATACGCCTTGAAAGAGATTGAGAGTATGCACTCTCCGCGGTTCAGCCCGGCGGGGCTGTAATCACCTATTATATCAGCAGACCTAAGCGCGAGTATGTCTGAATCGTTCTGCAGCTTAAACACGAAGAAGCAGGCGGAGTTTCCTATTATCTCGTTTCTTAAATCAGAGACAAGTTGGGATGTGGCGATAATCCCGAATCCATACTTTCTGCTCTCCCTGAAGAATTTCCCTATATCATTATCGTTTGCGATGTGCTTCCAAGCCTCATCAAGGATCAGTATCCTCTCTATCCCATCCTTTCTTCCGGAGGTATACATGCCGGACAGCATCCCCTTCAGAATCATCTTAGAATAGAATGCCTTGTCCTCATAGGAGAGCAGAGCGGAGAGGTCGATAGACACAACTCCTGAAAATAACGACATAAGCTTTATTCCGCCTTCCTCCAATACGCCGAGCGATATTATCCCTCCAAGTTTCTTTCTCATCCCGCCTTTGTGAATTCCATCCAAACATTTCGATATTTGGCCGGAAGACACGCGTTTGCTTTTCTTGGAGAGAAACAGGTCATAAAGAACCGCCTGTTCGCTCTCGTCCATCCCGGACTGTTCTGATATGAAATGCAGCGCCTCCCTTACCTCTTTGAAGGCCTCAAACAATGAGATTCGGTCCCCATCCCCAATTTTGCAGATTCTCCCCCCGATATCTTCCACAGTCTTACAGTACTCCCCATTCCAATCAAGCACAACAATATTGCAATCTTTCTCCGCGGCATAACCAGCCAGCAACACCTTAGAAAGGTGTGTCTTGCCCGAGCCGGTCGTGCCTATTATCGAGATGTGGGGGTTTATCAGTGACTCTAGGTCGAGAAATACAGGTATCCTGTATCCTTTCGATTTCCCTATGTATATTCCGCTCTCGGAGAAGGCGAGCTTTTCCGGAAGCTCACGTGCAATTGGGGCTGCGGAATACACCGCAGCTTTATCCGATAAGATAAATTTGGTAAGTTTCATGCCAACAACTCCATCATTATAAACGAGGTAAGCTCTTCCCTGCGTAGCTGCTTGGAAGAAGAGCCGAACGCAGAGTCAAATTCGCTGCACAGTCGCCTAATCCTTGATAATGTCTCTGCTTCAGCAGCATGTGCGGTATCTCCGTTTCCCACACATAGCAGGTTGTAGGAGAAACGCAGCGCTGTCCCGCCTCCGTTTATCTCAGATATCTGGTTTTGAAGGTATGCGACTTCCTGCATCAGCCTCCTTTTCTCGAGCTCTTCTTTGTTTGTCGCGGTCCCGATATCAGCTATCCGTATCTCTTTCATACGTTTTTTGGTCTGGAGCCTCTCCGAAATCTGCCTGGTATTCATTCTCTCAAGCTGTATGGATATCCTAAAGGGAAAGCCGAGCCCGGCAACCATCTTATCGAACCTGCTCTGGTCAAACTTCCCATCGCCAAGATTTTCGACTCTCGCCACACACAATGCAGAATAATGCTTGTCCTTGCGAAACACCGCGCTGTTCATCTCTCCAGATATCCTATAATTGGAGAGCAGTTCGATCACTCCTGTATGTTTTATCATTATCGCATCTATTATATCCCAGCCGAAATACGCCACAAGGATTACAGCCGTCCCGATTGCGGCGAACGCCAGAAGCGCATAATATCTGACAGAGATGCCTATGACAAAGAGCAACGATTCGACTGCTACAGAAGCAGCCAAAAAGAATTTTCTTTCCTGGAGACTAATCATACAAACACCTAAAAGATATCAAATTTACCGAGAGAAATCTCGCTGCCGAGCACGGAAGCCAACTCCCTTATGGATATGACGGTGAGGATGATGCTTAGCACAGGGAGGAAGAAAACCTGTATTATGAGCAGAGAGACAGAATCAACCAGTCCGCCAACCCACTGGTAGAAACTGTCTAATATGGAACTGGAATATCCTGTTATGGTGCTTATAATCCCCCCATGGGTGGTAGAGTTATTTCCGGAATTTGTGACAAGAGCGCTTCCTATGCCCTCCGCTTTAATTACGAATGGGGCTGTATTTGACGGGTTTGAGATAGAGTACGAATAACTGGACGTTATTTGGGCGTCAAGAAGATACGTGAGCGGGAATACGGCAAACAGCCCTATCCCTATGGCAAGGACTGCTCCGCCAAGCTTCCTTGTCGGATAGAATGTCCGCAGCACTATCCCGATAGGAATCAGGAGCGGGACGGCTATAGTGGTAGCAACGCTCAGGAGGGAAGCCTGAATATATATCCCTGCCATTGACGTAACAAGAAGCCTTATTATAAAACCAAGCTCTGATATTATCGGGCTCAGGATATAGCTTAAATTCACATTGGCTACAAGCATGTTGATGTTGAGTCCCCCGATAGCCGCAACTCCCGCATACACCAAAACAGTCGGCGTAAGGAGAAAAGTCGCGTCAGTCATCAGCGAGTTGTATCTATGCCCCTGTATGCTTATCGGAGAAGCTCCGACAAGATAATTGTATGCGAAGCATGCCGCATAGTCGTAAGAGAGGAAGCTCTGGCATGTTGCCGAGACATTGGCTCCAGAGACAACTCCATTTATAGAATTGGCCACCAATCCGTTCGGGCTGAAGGCTAAAATCAATGCCCCTAATATCACCCCGTTGACTATCGACTGGAAAATCTCGTCGAAGCCGAAGTCCTTCAGCCTCCTGTTGTTTAGCGCATAACCCATGCCCAATACAATCCCTCCTATAGATATCATTATCCCTATCACAGCTATGGCGATATTGTATCCTATCAGGTAATCACCCAGTGCTATTGCTTAGGTTAGCAAGCAGGTGCGTCGACGCAAGCGCCAGCGAGGACGAAGCGACACTAAGGACGCTGAGCACAATCGCGCCAATTATTATGTTTATTGCAGCAGTATGGAAATTTGCCCGCTTGTCTGGAGGCATTATCTGGCCCAGCGCATAGAAGATGCCCGCTATTATGAACAAGACGCCGCTGAGTATGGGTCCTATATCTGAAAGCAATCCCTTTATCCCATTCAGCTGTGATACGATTCCAGTACCAGCTGCACTGGACAGATGAAGTCCCAAAAGCGCCATAATGAAGACAGGCAGCATCGCATGCTTCAACACCTCAAACGCGTTATCCTTTACCGTTCTCTTTCCGCTCATAATATTACCTTACTATCAAAAGTTATACTTTAGTATAAATATAGATACAACAGTAAATATTTAAAGCTTGTGCATTCGTCGGGTTTGCTCAAATCGTCAATCCTGCCCAAGAAGCGGGTTTATGGACAAACTTTCTGAGCAAAACCGCATCGATTGGCTGACGCTATCCCAAGTAATAAGAGACGTACCGTCTTTCTGCGCTCAGCCCTTAGAGCTCTTTTGTCGCCTTATCTATCTCTTTGTGCTGATAGAGGAACGCACATCCCTTCAGCGTCTTGAGCGCCAGCGTCGCGCACTTGATCCTTGCAGGCCCAGGATCTATTCCAATCAGTTCCTTTATCGTGTCGAAATTCATTTTTTCTATCTCATCGAGTCCTTTCCCTTTTGCAAAGTCTGTAAGCATGCTCGCCGTGCCTATGCTTATCGCACACCCGTCTCCATCAAACGAGACATCTCTGACTACGTTTCCTTCCACTAGACAGTATACTGTGATATCATCCCCACACAAAGGGTTGTTCTCATGTAACTCCACGCTCGGTTTTTCCATCTTGCGCTTGTTGTGCGGATGCTCATAATGCGATATCATCTCCTCTGCATATATATCCAGTCCCATTGCATTACCCTACATGGAATATTTCCTTTACCGATTTTATTGCCTGCACAGCCCGGTCCACTTCCTCTTCATTGTTGTATAGATAAAAGCTCATTCTTGCTGCGGCCGGCAGTCCAAGCACTGACCTGACTAGCGGCATCGCACAGTGGTGCCCCGTTCTTATCGCTATTCCATGGCTGTCGAAGATCGTAGCTATGTCGTGCGGGTGCACTCCCTTTATGGAGAAAGAAATGATCCCACCCCTGACTCCGCTTTTGATGTCCGGTCCGTATACTCTTACCTTGTCGTCAGTTCCCAGTGCGTCCAATGCGTATTTTGTAATCTCTATTTCGTGTTTTTGTATGTTGTCCATTCCGACCGCATTGAGGTAATCTATCGCCGCACCGAAGCCCACCCCTCCTTCTATATTTGGCGTCCCTGCCTCAAACTTCCATGGCACGTCGTTCCATGTGCTGCTCTGTTTTTCGACAGATAGAATCATATCTCCTCCAGTTATCATAGGATCCATTCCCTCAAGGAAGCTACGTTCAGCTCTAAGCACACCTATCCCGGCCGGCCCAAGCATCTTGTGGCTCGAGAAGGCGAAGAGATCCGCTCCTATGTCCCTTATATCAACTTTCATGTGCGGCACGGATTGTGCCCCGTCAAGCAGGACTAACGCCCCTGCATCGTGCGCCATCTTAGTCAATCTCTTTGCATCGTTGACGGTCCCTAACACATTAGATACATGGGTAAATGCGAATATTTTTGGGCTCTTCGCCAGCCCCTTTTCAAGGCTCTCTTCGTTGAGCGTATATGCGGATCTATCAACATCCACATAATCGAGCACCGCTCCGTTTTTTTTAGCGAGCATCTGCCATGGAACAATGTTGCTGTGATGCTCCATCTCTGTTATGAGGATATGGTCTCCCTCCTTTATGTTCCTGTTTCCCCAGCCTATCGCAGCAAGGTTTATCGCGTCAGTGGCGTTCTTTGTATATACTATCTCGCTGTACGAACCGGCATTTATCAGCTTCGCCGCCTTTTCCTTTGATCCTATGTAAACCTCTGTCGCCTTTTCCGATATTTTGTATATTCCTCTGTGTATGTTGGCGTTGTACGTCTTATAATAATCAGATATGCTCTCTATCACCTGCGCCGGCTTTTGTGATGTTGCCGCGCTATCAAGGTAAGCAATTCTCTTCCCGTCATATCGTATATCCAAAAGCGGGAAATCCATTCTAATACGCTCCACGTCCAGCAATTAATTACCCGTAAACCTTTCATAGCCGCTCTTTTCTATCTCCTCCACTGCATCCGCAGCGCCGCTGTAGACTATCCTGCCTTTGTATAGAATATGGGCAAATTGCGGCTTCATGTACGAGAGTATGCGATTGTAATGTGTTATGACTAGAAGCCCCATTCCAAGCCTCTCTGATATCTCGTTTATGTTATTTGCCACTACCTTAACAGCATCCACATCAAGTCCTGAATCAGGCTCGTCCAATATAGCTATCTTTGGTTTCAACACAGCCATCTGCAACACCTCGCTCTTTTTTTTCTCGCCTCCTGAAAAACCCTCGTTAAGCGATCTGCCCACTATTCCATTGTCAATTTGGAGTTTGGATGTGTACTCCTTTATCTTTTCCATCAATTCTTTTGTGCTGACAGTGCTCTCCGTCCTCTTCTCAAGCACTGATCTCAAGAAGCTGACATATCCAACTCCTCCTATTTCGACAGGATTCTGGAATTGGAGAAACAGGCCAAGTAGTGCCCTCTTGTCTGGACTCATATCTTTTATAGAATTGCCATCAACAAGTATATCCCCTCTTGTTATATCAACTCCCGGGCTTCCCATTATCGCTTTTGCTAGCGTAGTCTTTCCAGAGCCGTTCGGCCCCATAATCACATGAAATTCACCGGTGTTAACAGAAAGCGAGACTCCGCTAAGTATTTCCTTCCCTCCTATCGAAGCATACAGCTCCTTTATCTCAAGTTTCATATATTTACCTGTTATTTTACCATTATTAAGCATGTCGCTTCCGCGCCTTTAGGGCATCCGCTGCAGGCAGCTCTCTGCGCAGCAATCTCCTTTCCTCTGACCTTGCTTCCCACGAACTTACGTACCATATTTTCGTCTATGTCAGACTTATCCTTAGGCCTTACTCCCGCAAGGTATTTGCTGACTTCCGCCTGGCTTACCCCAAGCATCTTGGCGATCCTCTTCTGGCTCATATTATAGCCTTCCTTCATCATCAGCGCAGCTTCGCATCTAAGGGACGGCAGATATTTCTTCAATATGCTATCGTAAGTTATCATAAAGCCTCCCCTCCTGGTATCCACACATCTGATATGTCCGCCCTTTCTGGCAATCCGAATCCGCCGCCTCTATTCACCTTCTCGATTATTGCTGAATACGACAGGCGTTTTACCCATTCCGAGCGAATCCTTCCAAGCGATTCAGAAAGGAATCCTGTCATGACCAACAGCTTTGCGAGCTTCTCGTCGACTCCCCTACTTTGCATGTAGAATATCTTCTCTCTGTCAATTGGAGCCGAAGCACCCGAATGCGTAGCTATAACATCGCTTTCGTCTATAGACATATCGGGTATGAGATAAATGTAGGCGTCTTCGCCATCCACGATGCCATGTTCGTTTATCCTAGAGACAGAGTTCTTGCTTCCTTTCTCTATTTTTGCGAAACTTTTTATGATGCCGGCAGCAGAGCCCAGCATTATGGCTCTTGTGTTGCTCGTAGATTCTGTACGCACGTTCATGCTTGTGGTGTCTGTCTCTATATCAACTCTCTGTGAATCAAAGCCCAGTACTATGTCGTTTGTGAATATCTTGCTATCCTTCCCGACAGCCTGTATCCTGTTCCTGTGCCTGGTTTTATTGCCCCCCAAGTTTATCAGATTCGTCCTTATCACGCTCCGCTCTTCGGTCTTGCCATTGACTATTGTGAATACGTCGATGTTTCTATCTTCGATATGGAGCATTGTGAGTTCAACCTCAGATCCGCCCTCCGCAATTACATCATGCATGCATCCACAGACTACATTCTTATCCTTGTCCCTATCTCTCTCCGTCTCTCCGAGAAAGAGCTCGTTGACTACAACATGCGCCCCATCTCTCGCCCTGATATTGAACATCACAGGCAACGAATCCGATGTGTTGAGAAATAATATATTGACCACACCGTCTTTGACGCGGTCCAGCTCTATCGCAACCTCTGATTTGGCATACGTGTAAGCGGCAAACTTGTCGGAGTTGTGCAAGCTATCTCTGAGCTTTCTATCGTCTATGGTATTCATATCCAATTGTCTGATGCTGTTTTCCGATAACACATACGCGTCAGTGCCGTTATGCACGACAACATCAAACTTCAGGTTCAACTTATCCCAAAGCTCCCTGACCTTCCTCTTCCATACTTCAGGATCCGACCTTCCTGTACCATTGCAATCCGGCAATTCAAAGCGAAGCTGATACTTTTTGTATAGTTCGTTGTTCTCGTACGGCATCTGCTTGTAAAGCGTCGCTGCCTCCCTTCTAAATTCTTCACGCATAAAATGCCTGCCTATCCAACTGAGTTTGACGTATCGAGTTTTATCAGTCTCTTGAGTTCCAAAGAGTACTCCATTGGCAATACCTCGACCAGCGGGCTTATGAAACCCATGACTATGGCGGTTATCGCATCCTCTTCACTCATCCCTCTTGACATAAGATAGAAAACCTCATCCTGGCCCACCTTTCCGACAGATGCCTCATGGCTCAGCATCGCGTCGTTAGTTTGTATCTCGTTATACGGGAAGGTGTTTGTCCTTGCATGCTCATCAAGCAGCAGCGCATCGCATTTAACGACAGATTTTGAGTTGCGCGCCCTCTTGTCTATATGAACCAAACCCCTATAAGATGTAAGCCCGGTCCCCTTCGATACCCCCTTTGATATTATTCTTGAAGTTGTGTTTGGCGCTAAGTGATAAATTTTGCCTCCAGAATCCTGTATCTGGCCGTTCCCGGCTACGGCAATCGAAAGCACTTCGGCCCTTGCTCCTTCTTCCTTGAGGAATGCGCTTGGATACTTCATATTGACCTTGCTGCCGATGTTGGCATCAATCCATTCCATATGGCCATTTGCGTATACATAAGCTCTCTGAGTTACCAGATTATACACGTTCTTTGACCAATTCTGTATAGTCACGTATCTGACATGCGCATCCTTATGCACCACTATCTCTACGACAGCCGAGTGCAGAGATGAAGTGGAGTATATGGGTGCTGTGCAGTTGTGCACTGCTACGCCATTTGCAACATAGCTTTCGTCTTCTTCTACACTGAAATTATATACATCAACATCATCTACCTCCTCGTAAGATATATCTTTTATAGGCACGAATGCATAATCGCCAGATATCTGTCCATATGACGACCTCGTTTGGGCTTGTGTTATGGCAAGCAGAGACACTGTTCCATCTTTGTTTGTAACTTCTGTAGTAGTGCCTAATACACCCATTAGGTTAGCAAACGGCAGAAGGTTCTCTCCTCCTATATATACGCAGTACATCTCGTGTCTATTGCCATCCCTATTTTGCTTATTTACATTCGCTAGTATGTTTAGCCTTAATAACATGCTACGCAGCTGTTCCGCCAAACGGATAGATATGGTATTTATCCTAAACATCCTTTTTGTTCCATAGTCATATCTCTTATACATATAACTACCGTCGCCACGCCACATACCCTTTATCAATTCCTTCTGTTTCTGGAGCGATTCATGCATAACCCATTCTGGTATGTGCTTGTTTGCCGCACCTTTACCAAATTCCTTACTAAAGAACTCTGCGATTGTGGTACTGCACAGAATTATGCTTATCCCATTCTTGTATTCTTTTTGTACAATAGGTTTCTTTTTAAAATACTTTTCAAGCAGAAACGCGGTGTCGTTGATATACTCGAGCTCATTCTTTCCGAACGTGAATGTTAAGTAGTTCTCATTGCTCTTACCGATCGTGCTGCCTTCGGATAGATAATAGCCAATTAACCTAAAGAACTCCTCATCTGTAGAAATACCAATCTTGGTGTTTACATCGTGCCACCTTGCCGTAGTTGTTATTTCGAATTCACGATACCCCTTATTTTCCACATGCCTGTCGATTGGTATGGCCAGATAATCGACTATTTTGAGTTCGTCTGCCTTTACCCACTCCGTGTCCCATTTTACATTTCTATACTCACTTTTAACTCTTCTCGATATTAGAAATGGATGTTCAGCTGTTACATCTAATGTGAGGGTAGTATCGCCCACATATTTTATGTGGAGTAGTTTGCCTCTATGCTTTCTGATTTGGGTGTTATAAACTCTTTTATATCTTCCATTGTGTGTGAGAACATAATCCCCTTTATTGACATTTTCTATTGGTTTTACTCCTAAAGATGTTTTTATTTCAGTGCCTTTTGTGAAGCACCCCTCGATATAAGTAACGTCTGCCCCTTCATCAGCTATTATAAGCGTGCGCTCAAACTGCCCCGCTTTTTCGGCATTTATCCTGAAGTACGCCTGAAGCGGTATCGCGACCTTTACTCCCTTCGGAACGTAAATGAATGAGCCACCACTCCATACCGCGGTGTTAAGCGCAGCAAATTTGTTGTCTGATGCAGGTATAATAGTGCCGAAATACCTCTTGACCATGTCTGGATAGTTTGCTACGGCGTTCTCCATGTTTGTGAAGATAACCCCTTGGTTCTCAAGCTCCTTCTTTAAGTGGTGATACACTACCTCAGAATCATATTGTGCCTCAGCTCCCGCAAAGAACTTCCTTTCAGCCTCTGGTATGCCCAGCTTGTCGAACGTCTCTTTTATCTCGGAAGGCAGTTCCTCCCAATTGACGCTTTTCTTTGCGTTGGGGTTGACATAGTAGTATATGTCATCATAATCTATCTCTTTCAGGCTGGGTCCCCATTCAGGATTGGGCTTGCTCTTAAAGAGGTTATAACCAAGAAGTCTCTTTTCCAGCATCCAGTCAGGCTCTGCCTTTATTCCTGATATCTCCCTAACCACATCCACAGAGATGCCTTTCTTCAGGTCAGAATAGACCGTATTCGCCCGGAATCCATACCTTTCCCTATACTCGAGATCATTCTGTATTACAGAGCCGTTGTCTGCCAAAGCGCCCGATTCATTGTCCCGCATCCATACTACCATTGATTTATAACTCAGTTAATTTAACCACGATATTTAAACCTTTAGCTACTATTTCTAACTTAGCATACAATTAGTGTTGTATTCTATTACTTCTGAAAGTGTTGACATGAAGACATTTGAGAATGAATCCACATACAAAAAATTCCTCGAGACAGGCAGAGAGCCAGAGTTTGACAGGCTGTTTGACGAGGCTGTAATAAGGGTAAAACAGGAACTTGGAAAGACCTATCCTATTTTTATAGGCGGAAAAGAGGTGTTCTCGAAAGACCAACTGGAAGAATATAGCCCTATAGATAGGTCACTCATAGGTCGATTCCAGAAGGGCGGAAGGGAAGAGGCAAAAGCCGCAATATTCTCAGCAAAGGCGGCGTTTACCGAGTGGTCTGCCTCCGACTACAGAAAGCGCTCACAGCTGATTAGGAGCGCAGCAGATATCTTTAGCAGGGACAAGTTCAAGATCGCAGCCATACTAAGCATAGAGAACGGCAAATCAAGATATGAATCTATCGGTGAAGTCGATGAGGCGATTGACTTCTTAAGATATTATTCTGATGATATAACTGCAAACAAAGGCTATGTCAGAAAGGCGAAGATACTTGGGGATGAGAAGGCGCGCCTGGGATTTCAAGGTTCGCCAGGAGGCGCCGAGTCCATCACGATAAGGATGGAGCCTTACGGAGTATTCGGAGTGATAGCTCCGTTCAATTTTCCTATATCTATATCGGTCGGGATGAGTTCCGGCGCTCTTATAACGGGCAACACAGTGGTATTCAAACCTTCATCTACAGACAACATGACTATGCTGACCGGTCTGGAGATATACCACATATTCAAGGAAGCAGGCTTGCCAGACGGTGTATTCAATATAGTGACAGGCCCAGGGTCTGAGGTTGGAGACGAGATAGCTTCCAATCCGGATGTATCAGGAATAGCATTCACAGGATCTAAGAGCACAGGCATGGGAATGATCTCAAAGAACATAAACTTAGGACAGCATAAGGTATTTGTAGTTGAGATGGGCGGCAAAAATCCTTCGATCGTGTCTAAATACGCCGATACGGATTCAGCACTAAACGGAATTGTGGGCGCAGCATTCGGATACAGCGGACAGAAATGCAGCGCTCTTTCAAGGGTATATGTGCATAAGTCTATAAAAGAGGAATTCATGAGCAAGCTGGTGGAGCAGACAAGAAGGCTTCAGATCGGAGACCCATTAAAGAAAGAGAACTACGTGGGTCCGATGATAAGCGAGAGCGCATACAACAGATACGCGAAAGCGATAGAGGAGGCGAAGAGATCCGGCCGTCTGATTTATGGAGGGAACAGGGTAAAGATAAATCTTAATGGTTACTACGTCGAGCCTGCGATAGTAGAAGTCGACCATGAGAATCCAATAATGCATACAGAGCTGTTTGCGCCGATACTTGCAGTGACTACATACGAGAACATCGAAGATGCGTTAAGGATGGCAAACGATATCGATTATGGATTATGCGCCAGCCTTTACTCAAAAAACAGGAAGGAGATAAACTATTTCTCTAGCGAAATAAAGGCAGGCGTAGTTTATATAAACAGGAGATCAAGCGCGACTACCGGTGCGATTGTCGGCAAACATACTTTTGTAGGGTGGAAGTGGAGCGGCCTGACAGGAAAAGGGACGGGCAGCAGGTTTTACCTCCAGCAGTTTATGCGGGAGCAGAGCCTCTCAATCTCGAGTTGAAATGGTGCTGTGGTGCTGGGCTTTATCGCGTCTCGGATAAGATATGAGAACGTTACTGTAAAGATAGACAAAAGAAGCTTCAAACTGATGAAGGCAGACACGTTTATAAAACGCGCGATAGGGCTTATGTACAGAAAGAGCATACCCAAAGACGGAGGAATGCTCTTTATTCTCAAAAGGGCTTCAAGACAGGGCATATGGATGAAGAATATGAAGTTCCCAATAGACATAATATGGGTAGACGGAGACATGTCGGTATGTGACATAACGCATTCAGCAGAGCTTTGTCACAGAATAAACTGCAAGATATACAGACCTCGCAGAAGCGCAAAGTTTGTATTGGAACTGAAATCAGGCTCGTGTAAGAGATTTAAGATAAAGACCGCTTCCAAAGTAGAAATAGAAACAGCAAACAAGTGACATCTGTGTAGAGATAGGGGATAGGCAGGTTTATCTGCGCCTGCCTACCATTCGCATTTACCTTCTCTTTCTCGACTTTGCAGCCTTCCTTGCGGATGGCTTTCTCGCCGGACTCCTTCTGGAGCTTTTTGCAGCCTTCCTTGCGGATGGCCTCTTTGCCGAACTCCTTGATCTGGCAGAGCTGCGCTTCCTTCCGCCTCTATTCATGGACGTCTTGGCTACATAACCATTCTTGTCCACGAAATACAGGTATCCTTCTTCTCTGGATACTCGCTCACTCCCAACCTTCTCTTTGCGTCCTCTCGGATTGGATTTCATTGGCGTGCGCCATACAAACCCATCCCTCCCTAGGTAATAGAGGAATCCGTTTTCTCTATCTACATTCTCGTCGGTTACTCTTTGTGCCATTTTTTTCACCAATAAATAATCTATGTCCACATTTAAATATTTATCGTCGATTTGCCGTCAGACAAATAAAACAGTCCAAGTCCAGAAACACTACAAATGCAGGAAATATCATGTCCCAAAAATCTGACAGGTTTAAAAGGGTTCCTTTTTGAATAAGTATGTTGTGCTTTTATGATAACTATCAAACTTACGAAGAAGGCAGAGCTTAAGGGCTCCATACTGATAGAAGGATTCCCCGGTGCTGGCCTGGTCGGCCCTATGAGCATAAGCTATATCGTTGAGAAGAAAAAGCTTGACTACATAGGTTACATAACAGGAGACTCCTTGCCGCCTCTTGTATCCATACACGGAGGGGTACCAATGCCATCGATAAGGATATACCATTCGAAGAAGCAGAACTTCGTATGTATACTGGCGGAGTTCGCCTTGCCGCCAGACGCGACGTATGAGGTGTCAGAAAAGATCGTCTCATTCATAGAGAGCAACGGGATATCGGAAGTGATATCAGTAGGAGGAATGCCAATAAGGGAAGGGGACGAAAAATACCTTGACAGCGTGTTTTATATAACATCGAGCAAAGAGCTGTCAGAGCGCGCGCAGAAGGCCGGAATCAAACCGGTAACGGAAGGCATATCCACGGGAGTGAGCGCGCTGATTATGCTTAGATCTGAACAGGAAGGCATCGATAATCTGAACCTGCTGATACCGGTGAGAGACGGAATAACAGATCCGAAGTACGCTGAACTTGCAATAGAAGCGATAAAGGATTTCATAAAGTTAGATATAGACACAACAGAGCTGGCGAAAGAAGCGAAGATAGTCGAGTCAAGGGTAAACGAGATAATAAACAAGAGCAAGCAGGCTCACCAGGTCTACAAGAGCGATTCAGAACAGGCCGGACCGTCGATGTACGCTTAATGCAGGGGTAGCAAAGTCTGGTTTGGTTGGATTGCTAACCACAGAAAAATGCGCGGGACTTAAGATCCTGTGGTCTAGCGCCTTCGTGAGTTCGAATCTCACCCCCTGCATAGAAAGAAACAGGCGACAAAACTGGGTCCGGAAATCCAGAAAGCAAATTTTCCAGAAGGAAGCCATATGTCCGTGTGCTTCCGCTCTGAATGTCAGTTTCGATTGCATTGCAATATCTGAAGGGGACATCTGCGCGGTAGATATTCCAGTCACATCCAGAATTCAGAGAGAAGTTGTTCCGCAAGAGCAGTTTCTGGAGTCCAGAATATTTCTCAAGGAGCACCAGGGAGCCATCTCGTGAGCTTGCGTAAGCAAGCGATAGAGATTGGCGATCCAAGGATAAGAAAGGGTTATATAACTTAAATGGCCTAAATTAATAGGATTAATATTTGATGATTTTATGACCGAGCCTTTAGAAGAAGAACTTAAAACCTATGAAGAAAATAAGGCGGAATTAGTGAAGAAGGCTAATGGCAAATATGTATTGATAAAAGATAAGACTATTGTTGATGTTTTTGAGTCCGAACAAGACGCCATTAAAACGGGGCTCGGAAAGTTCGGTAACGTTCCTTTCTTAGTTAAGAAGATAGAGGAAGTAGAACAAACACAAAATTATACTTCCAATTTGATAAAAATTGGTGTATAAATGCCTTCGATTACAATACCCTCTGCAAATCTACAAGGTGATGGCCCAACAGTAGAGGTGCAGTTTCTAATCCCAAGACAGATTGAAGAGCAGTATAGAAAAGAGGGTAAAGCTATTCCTGTACCTATAAGCATTAAAGCTTTAATTGATACCGGAGCTACAAATTGCGTAGTGAGGCAAGACATACCGAACACACTTGGCTTGCAGCCAATTGATATTATTGGGATAAATACGCCATCAACTAAAAATCATAAGGCGTACAGATATTTTATGAGGATGGTCATACCCTCTACAAATATAACGTATGAAGGCTTGTTTACTGCATTGCCCTTAGACGGACAGAATATTTCTTCTCTAATCGGAAGGGACCTTTTGGCATTTGGAATGCTGATTTATATTGGTAATGCCAATCAGTTTACTTTATCTCTTTTATAATCTGCGTGTTTTGGTACTTGGGTCTGAGCAAACAAAAGAAAGGCCTGCATACCAACCATACCTCAAAAGGTGGTGAGTACCGAAAGCTTTAAATAAACATATTGTTTATTATCTATGTATGGTAAGTTTAACAGAAAAAGTATTGAAAGCGGTAGAAAATTCTCCATCAGGCATCGCTACGCTCGACGTTCTTAAAAGCCTTAGACTCTGCGATGAATTTACCCTAAAAACCACCCTGAGCAGATTTTGCAAGTCTGGCAGGATCATCCACCTAAAGCGCGGCGTGTATTCCTCAAAACCCATGCGAGATGTGTTTGTAGCCGCGCAATCGGCGTTCGGTGGCTATCTAGGGTTCTCAAGCGCCTTATACATCCATAAGTTAATTACCGAAGTTCCATTTAGTATCACTATTGTGACCCCATCAACCTCCGCGCTCAAAGTTTTTCCACCATACGAATTTAGGGCTATTTCTATGAAAAAGAAAGCGGTCGGATTCGAAAATGTAGAAGATAAGATCGTTTCAACCAGAGCAAAGACACTATTTGACTGCCTCTACCTAGAAAGATATTCAGTCGAACCGGAGAAGCTAATAGGGGCTTACATGGTAATGCCGCTCAGCCATGACGAGATCAGGGAATTTGATTCCTATGTGCAACGTTTCATTCCGAAAGGAAAACGCCGCAGATTTGAGCGTGCAAAAGAAAGGATACTTGGAAATAGGACGGTATAATGGATTTGGATATAGAAGTGTGTAAGACGATTGCGATCCGACATGGACTTCCACTCCAGTTTGTGATTAAAGAATTTCACCTCATGCACATACTAGGACAAATTGCCGCATTTATCGCCTCGCGGCCAAATGCACTTGTATTCAAGGGCGGTACTGCCCTTAGTAAGGTATACCTTAAGAAGGTGCAGAGATTCTCCGAGGATTTGGATTTTGACCTTGTTGTGAGAGGCGCGGAAGGCGAGCTAGTAAGATTCTCCAAAGAGCTTGCAGAGAAGCTGACGGAATATAAAATCATGGAATTTCGTAGGGTGCGCTCTACAATCCAGTTTTATTGCATATACGAAACGCCTCTAGGCGGCAAGGATCATGTACGTATCGACATCGCCCCCAAAAAACTTCTTACCGTCAAACCGCCAGAGAACATGCAAATCGAATCTGAATTTACGCATGCGTCCGTAATCGGCTTAAAGGTATACTCAATCGAAGACTTAACAGCACGCAAGATGAATGCACTTGCAGGACGCAATGAGGGGAAAGATGTATACGATGCTCATGCTGCATTGCAGTTGTGTTCAAAAAAGGTGCTCAAATCTGCAATTGGGCTAATGCTCAAGTCTGAGGGTGCTGATGATACTGTTGAGGTGTTCATGCAAAAAGCAATCAAGCGCCTTGAAAAAAGCGACCCTCAAAAACTACGCAATCTTACAAATCCTTTCATCCCATATGCAAACAGGCCCAAAAACTGGGAGGAGCTAAAAAACGACCTGCTCATAAAACTTGCTGAACTATAAGCCCTGAGAGGTAATCGAAACCTCGACCTTCTGCTTTATGTCCTTTTACCATGCAGACGCTCTACCACTGAGCTACCAGGGCATAACAACAGTATTCCAACAACACTTATTTAACCTTGCTTTGCCAACTAAATCGTGTGGTAGATGGGCAGCTTACCGAAAGGAGGAAGCTCTCCCCATGCAGAGCACATAATGGCCCAAGGCCTAATTCGGAACAGAAACGATACCAGGACTATGCATTAAGCGATGACTTATACGAGCGCATGGAATTGGATGAAACGGCCGATGTTTGTGCTGTGAGCATGCAAGGCATAATGCCGCTTAGACGAATGCTGCCATAACAGAAGGGAGGCTACGTTCTACCACACCTCTTTCAACTTCCCTGCACTATGAACTGTCCTGTAAAGGATACATTGCTGTTGCTTGGACACAAAGTGTTTGCCTCTAAGTACGGGAGTGGAGCGCAGTAATCTGCGTATATTGCATAGTAACCAACATATACGCTTCCCACCTTTGCGCTTACCGGAATATTTGCTGTGCATTTGACCGTATTGCCCTGCACTGACCTATTTGGAGCGCAGCTCCCCGTCACGCTCCTTTTGTTGTCTATAGTTGCTGTAAAACTGCTTATATTGACTATCCCGGGCTGTGTGTTTGAAAGGAAGATAAAGATGGAAGAATTAGATGTCGTGATGTTCGGTGCGTAGAGTATGTCATTGCACTTGAATCCGCCATACGAATGGCAGCCTGGCGGATATATTGTTATTGGAAGGTTAGAGAATATCAGAAGTATCGCAAGGACAGCTCCTATTATTAACAGCACGAAGCCGTATACCGAGACAAACTCAACCGCGCTCTGCGCCCTGAAAGACATAATTAGCTTTCTCTACATACCTATAAAAAGTTAGTGAGGAAATGGGCAGACCGGCGCAGAAGGGACATGTCCAGTTAGGGCATCATGCCAGGCTCGGCCAGGTCTTTCTTGTGGACAGGAATATCGCAAGAAAGGAGGCGATGTTTGCAAAAGGGAAGCGGGTCATAGAGTTCGGCACAGGTACAGGCATCCTGACAGAAGAACTATCTAAAGAAGCAAGCTTTGTCCTATCTGTCGAGATAGACAAAAAGCTTTTTGAACGCGCTTCCCATGTTCTCAACTATTCCAATCTAAAGATAATAAATGCCGACTTCTTTGATGCCAACATACCGGCAAAAGATTTTGATATCTTCATATCTAACCCTCCATACTACCTCTCAAAGAAGGTAATATCGTGGTTGTCTAAGAATAGGATGCCGGCGCTTATATGCATACAGAAGGAATTCGCGGAAAAGCTCGGAGCAAAACCAGGCGGCACAAAATACACAGCAATAAGCGTCATATCCGCACTCTCTTTCTCTATGCAAAAGATAGCTTCGGTGAAGAGGCATATGTTTAGGCCAGTGCCAAAAGTCGATTCGGTCCTTTTATCTCTCGAACCGATGGAATGCGTTCCGGCCCAAGAGATCCTTTCTGTTATCGCGCTTTTGATGGAACACAGTAAAAATACCATAAGAAAGGCTGTCTATTATGTAGCAAAGCAGTATACCGGGACTGCCAGAGAGGCAAAGGAGATACAGTCCGAGATCAATGCTCCCGAAGCGAGAGTTTCCAGCATTCCTCCGGAACAACTTGCAGAAATCGCATCGGAGCTTTGCAAACTATGCAGCATCCATCTTCACAAGGAATAAATATGTATATAACTCCTAATATAAAGGGATAAAGTTGAAGGAAAGGCTTCTTACAACGATACTTATAATATCTGTCATACTGATAGGCGTAAATGCCCTTTTTATTGAAGCTGGAGCGTCCTCTACCACATCAAACACTCTTGCACAAACACCATATCAGTCAATTAATGTTCCCCCAGTATGTGTTAACTTATACGCTGTTGGTGGCTGTATTGGTTTCGTTGTAGAAACTGTTACTACGACATTCTCAGGTGCAGGAAACGGAAGGGTTCAAGGAGTCGGCCCCTCGCCGTTGCCTAACATGAATTTTATACCGTTTTCGGAGGTGCCGCTCACGAGTGACATAGGGCAGTACAACCTAATAAACACTCCATACCTACTGACCTGTCCGAACGCCCCAAACCCTAGTAACCCATACGCATATTTGACTTCTGTAGACAACATAGCAGGAAACAGATGTATAGCCAATCTAATACCACTGATAACAGTGATAGGGTATAAGTCCGTATCGAAGTGGACCTTATTCACAATTGTGAGCACCTCTATCTCTCCATTCTTGAAGAACCCTGTAAGCTCATATCTGAACCCCCTCGGCTTCTCCAACGAGCTAAACAATTCCGGTCACATCTACATATCTGCTAATCAGAATACAAATTCATACGCTTTCCAGGAACCGCAAGCAACAAACCAAAGTGCCATATGGGACTGGTACGCCAAATATGCCAACCTAACCACATCCAGACCAGTAACGCTCAAATACACGGGAACTGCGGAATTGATGAGGCCAGCTGCCGGGATAGGTTTTTGCATATACTCTTACTCTTATACAGTCTCAAGCTCAGCTACATTCAAGAACGGGGTCATACCTGTTCCAATAAGCTTGACATCCAAAGGTGCTCCAAACACATATCAGAATGTCTCGCTCTTGCCCCAAATATTCTACAATGCACAAATACCTGTGCTCTCATCAAACCTTGACCAAAACACAGAATATCTTACCTTAAACCACAGTATATACAATCCGTCACACTGGACTACTCCAAACACGCTCGAGCCATTCAATCTAAGTACTGGTGCAGCTCTTATTGCAAATGTCAGCATAAATCATAGCAATGCTTTTTGCCAATCCTTTATTGGATTGATATGCGCTCCTTTCGGGGCGGCGTACGGCGCACCGCAGTACGAACTGACAAGATTCCCGGCCAACATCATTTCATTTACCACTCCTTCCCCGAACTCCCTTGCATATCTTAACAACACGTTCAAGATGAGCTTACTAACCACATTCGAAACAAATTACACATCAAAACCACCATATGACCTAATCATACATGATCCATCATTCCTATCAGTAAGTCCAAACAATAGAGTCTATGCGCTCAACTTCACAAGTCACTGCGGATTTGTAGGAGTATGCTTCCTTTCATCGAGTAAATATTCGACCTTGCTGTTTAATATAAGCGCAATCCCAAGCGGAGACTACAATCTCTCACCGGGTACCGTCCCAACAAATTTTGGTAGCGGCAACCCGAGCTCGTATGATACATCATGGCATAACTACTGGTCAAAATATCTCCAATTCTTCAATGCAAACTTTTACGTAACAAGTCTATGCGACCTGTCAGTACCAAATTCCTTATGCTATGGCCATTACGTACCCTCAAAGGGAAGTGCCCAATCGATGCGGGGAATAGAGCCGACAGGAATAGCAACGGATTATCAGGGAGACGTGTTTCTGGCCGGTGTAGCGTCTACCTCAGGCATAACCGATATAGGATGTTGGTTCACAAGTATTTTCAGCAACGGGTGCCCAAAGACGTTCCAAGTCGCTGCGCTGTATCAGAACAAAACGTCCAAGTTTGCTACAATCAACATACCTCTCACGCCGCGCGACATCGCGGTATCCCCAAACGGAAAATACGTCTATCTTTCCGCTCCAAACAGCGGAAATATAATAGTCGTTGCAGGAAAAAATCTGACACTGGCAGGCAGCATCAACCTTGCTTACCGGAATCTCGACCTCTCACAATATTTTGCAAAGGACGGCGGCCCATTCAATAGCAGCAGGATAAAAAGCTATTATGCAGGAAGTTCGCCAGTACTGGATACCGCGGCTAATCATCACCCAATGGCAATATCGGAATACGATGGTCTTCTGTATGTTGTCGACAATTGGACATTTTCTGTCAATGGCGGTCAGTCAAGCATACTCATGCTGCGAGCATTCTCATACAATGGTGTTGAGGTGCCAATAGATTCAAGAAACATCCCAGACATATCTGGAAACACGCTGACCGCCAATCAGTTCGCATCAGGCGCAGTCAGTTATAATTATCCGCCATACGGATGGCCATTATCAGCGAACGTGAGTCTTGCAAAGTCAAGTTCCGCACCCACTCCACCTCCCATTACTCCAATAATCTATCAAATCCCAAGTTCCTATGCAAGTGCGTACTTGGGTTCCTTCTACTCCAGTATATCATACTGTGCATACGAATGTACTTACAGTCCATCTCAAATGAGCTCCTCCAATACATTCGGTTATCTTCCAATCGGCCCATTCATAAAGGCTGTTGGAAACACCAACCCCAAGAGTGCCATAGAAGGCTTCGGGTTCACTACCGACTATAACGATACAAGTTATCTGATAGCGCATACAGGGAGTAGCCAATACACACTGCTTCTTGAGCTTCGTCCCAACATACAAAACTATACAAGGGTATCATTCGCTAGGAACGCTTCATATATGTGCATGATAAGTACGAGTGCGCCGCAGAGCACATGCATACAGAACGTAAAGCAGCTTCAGTACATCTATCCGCCATTGATTTTTGCCCCGAGCGCTCTCAGTTTCGCAGAAAACCAAGGATCCCCACAAAGGTTCGTCAACCTGCCTAATTCATTTGCAGCTATATACCCTCTCGGGGTAAGCTCAGGATCATTCCAGCAAGCATCAAATTCCATAAGTACAAACGGAATAAGTCAGAACTTCAACTACAATACAATAACTACTGCAGAGAACCAAGGAAGCGCTACCGCACCAGTCTCCAACGCAATTACAACATACATAAGCAGCCAGATAAGCGGCGTATTCGATTTCCCGTATACAGCAGGCATACACAAAAGCACCACGTTCCATCAACAGAGCGCACAGTTCTACGGAACTTTCGGTTTCTGTTTACCACTGGTTCCAATATGGGCGCAGCCCTCAAACAGCACACAGACCTATTATTTAATATCAAAGCAGCACTCTTCAAGTTCAACCTCGAACATACCGATAGAAGGCGGACCTTCATATTTGGTATTTAATGCAACTCAAAACACATTCCAGGCTAACATGTCAGATGCCGGACTTACAATGAACCCAAACATCGCGACCATACTGCTTACTAACAGGCATATCGGAGAGTTTTATGCAAATATAAGCGTTGAGAAGGCGTTTAATCTCCCTACACCAGCAACAATAAACGCGACACATTTCTACTCTTATACGACTCATGGGTTTACCCAGATAGACACATTCGGGATTCAGCCGGGATTTGTGGAAGAGAGTATCTCAAGCACAGGCTCGAATACAGTGGGCGCAGCATGCACTTTCTGCTTCCTGCCAAATTACTACTATAGTGCCGCACAAAGCAAAATATTCCAAGGCAATAACATACTCACATCTGCCGCAGGAAGGAACACAAAAGTTATAACTGTATTCCAGTTGCTGAAGCAACTTTCCTATTTTAACGGAGAGGGCCTTAACCTTCTAAATAACAGCCATGTGCTTGGATATGACAGATTAGTCTTCACATACGCAGATGCGTTTAACAACATAGTAGCGTTCCCGATAGACACAGATTTAGCGAATACGACCACAATAGCAATGAACATAACGCCAGTAGTCAGTGCAACCAACCCGAATGAGACAACCGTAAAGATATCAGGTACGGCAGGCTACCATTCAGGCATTCTCAACAGCTACTACCCTGTCCTGCCTGGCAGTAAGGTATTCCTGTATTACGGAGAAAATATCAACTACTTCAATATTTCTAATACTCCAACATCCAACCCATCCGGATATTTCGAGCATGCAGCGCAATGCGCCTTCTCTGCAACTCAATCTTCTTCAGTGTGCCAGTATGCAGATCCATTGGCAAGCATTACCCAGGGGTTAGGTGGATCGAGTGCATATCTCGAAGAAGCTACCTACAAGGAATACAGTCCAAGCTTCGATACTACTGGAAACTGCCGCAAGACCTCAACGTCCTTGCTTACACTTCCTTCACCTCCGAACTGCAACATATACGGCCAATTCGGTCTTCCAGCCACAAGCTATTCTCTGAATGGGAAGCCACAGATATGCGAGGCCACATCCTCATCCGGGAATGGGATACTTACCTCGCAGATAGGACTAATAGGTGAAGCCACAACCAACGCGCAAGGCCAATTCAACTACAGCTTCCAGGCATGCGGAGTTGGTCCGCAGAAAGTGTTAGCTGTGTTTTATGGTTTCCCTCCGCCAGAACCAATAAAAGTAACTGAGCCGCCATTGTCCGAATCTGTCAACTTTGCGGGTACTACACAGAACACCATAACAACCTATCAATACAACTACTACTACGCGCCGAATTCAACCGTCTCTGCGGTGTATATCGGAAGTTATCTGCTTAGCTATGGAGACATAAGCATCATTCTGATAGGTATAGTGGGTGCCATTATAGCAATAATATTCGTCCGGGGAGATGGGACTTACTGGAGAAAACGGAGATAGTGTGCTACAAACAATATTGTTGAGTTTCAATGCCGTTTCGGCTCTCATACCAGTAATGCTGATAGGCGCGCTGATTCTTGCTGCCGCGGGTCTGAGCAGAGGAAAAAGTCTCTTTGATGTTTTCTCTATAGGGGTTATACTGAATACAGGGAAGGGTGCAGGTTCTGGAGCAGCCGGAAAAGGGCTCAAAAAGCGCAAATTGGGCCAAATAAAGACTAAAAGAAAGTTAAGCAAGACAATAAAAGGCGTTCCCAATGCAACAACAATGCTAAAGGGGAAGATAAAAGAAGCAAAAGAATTAAGAAAGAACATAAGTACAGGCAAAAACAGCCCTCTATTCATCGTATCGCGAGGCAGCGCGACAACTGCCGCAAAGACGGCCGGCATGGCAGCTACAATGGGTGCAGGTTACGCAGTGGCATCCAAAGCAGGGGTGGTCAAAGGCAGGGTGCCAACCAAAACGCCAACAGTTCTGAAAGACCTGGTGCAAAGAGCGAAAGGAACTTCCCGTACATCGGAAGAGATAAGCATAGACGATGCGATTAGAAATCTAAACGGTGCAGCTGCAGAGGCCAAAAGAGATGCGCTTGCTAAAGGACTTACAGTCCTTGCTGCGGAGATTGCAGCAAAGAACACGACAGATACAGAAATACTCCAACGCGCAAAAAAGACAGGGGCAAAGACCCTAGACGATGTGCAGAAAGAGGTTTCGGAAGATCAGGCTCAACCCGCCAAGGTAAAATTGCAAAGCCCTCTATTTGCGAGGCACAACCAAATAAAAAGGGTAAAACAATTATTGCAAAGAGCCGAAGAGGTTTCTCGTACAAAGGGGGAGATGAGTATAGATGATGTGATTAGCAACCTAAACAGTACAGCAGACGTAGCCAAAAGAGATGCGCTTGCGAAAGGACTTACCGTACTTGCTGCGGAGATTGCAGCAAAGAACACGACAGATACAGAAATACTCGAAGGCGCGAAAGATGCAAAGATGAAGACCCTCGGCGATGTGCATAAAAGGTTAGAGCAGTTCAGCAAAGCTTCAAAGCAGCTGTCAGCAGGATACAGGAAACTCCAAGAAACTTCCAGTAAAGGCAAGAGTATCGATGCGATCAGGGCATCCAAGGAGATCGCAGATAGCATAGACGCAGTGTCAGACATTGGGGTAGCTCTGAAGATATTTGACAAAGATGATACAACCGACCTGAAGAGGCACATGATTGGCAAGATGAATCAGATACAACACCCATTTGCCAGGCTCACAGCCAAGAATATAGCATTGCGGAAGTATAAAAAATTAGAGTAATCCTACACCGTTTTCTTGATGAGTTCGTTAGCCATCTCCTCGCCAGCGTCCTCCTCCGGAGAGACAGTTTTGTATATGCCGATTGTTTCCATGTGCCCTGCATTCATTCTGTCTTCCACCCTGGATATTATATGAATGCTCTTGTTTGCGGCTTTCGCGGCTATCCCTATCATGATGTTCTGCAGGTCGCTTTCAGAGCATATCACTACGTCCTTTGCGCTGCCTATCCCTGCATCGTAGAAGGTATCTATCGAATCAGGTTCCTTTATAATGGCAAGAATCCCTTCCTTTATAAGCCCCTCAGCGACTTTCTCTTTATCAGTTATGACTACAAACCTATGTCCGGCTTTCTTAAGTCCTTCTACCAGCTCCATTGCAAACTGGTTATACGGAGTGACAATCACATGGTTCTTCAGCTTCTTTATCTTGCCAGCTATTATCTTGCCCTTGATGTCAATCTCCTTAACGAAGCCAAACACAACTCCGGCCAACCACACCGCAAGAAGCACAAACACCAAAACATCAAGCACGCTTGCAGCAAAAACCAACGGGCTTGAGGCATAGGATATTGGCAATGTATAATATATCACGTCCAAAGATGAGAGCACATTCCACACGACCGCGTTCTGGAACGGAACTCCGGCATATACTGTAAAGATCAACGCAATGGTAAAGAACAATACCGAAATCGTTATTATAGGCGAAAATCTGTTTACCATCTCATCTCCCCAACAAAGCCTCTCCTATGCTATTACCAGTAGTAATCTCCGGTATGATGCAGAAGTCGGCTCCAACGTAAGTCATATTGTCTTTCGCCTGCTCGCTCTTTCCTCTGGATATCACCTTTATCTGGCTATTGATACTGCGCACTGCCATTATCCCTATAGTATTCTCCAAGTCGTCCCCGTTCGAGAATATTATAGTGCTAGCCTTTGCGCTCCCCGCCTCCCTAAGCACCTTCTTATCAGTAAAGTCTCCGAATAGGTAATTATAACCCTTTGCGATAAATATCTCGCGCTTATTCGTATCCTTGTCCAGAACTACAAAATCAACGCGGCGCAAAGAAAGCTCATCACAGATCTTCTCGCCAAGCCCTCCATATCCACACACGATGACCATTCTCTTATAGTGCCTGATTCTAAATCTTATTATCTTGTCACGTATGTTCATGCTTGAAATGAATTCGACTAATCCCGCAAGCGCAAAACCTATTACAACGATTTTTATCATTCCATCAGCTATAAGCACAGGCAAGAGCACATCAAACTTTATACCGGAGGTAAGGGCGTATGAGTAGACGACTTTTGACATATCTATGCCGACTACATCAAACAGCACCGTTATGACGAAATAAGCTGCGTCGCTGTAGTTTAACTGCGGTATTATATCCTTGACCAGGAGAGTAGAGAGCAGGAACGCGACGAGGACAAGAAACAACATGATTACTAAGTACCTGAAGTTTATGTCCCCAATAATATCATGTTCAGTTGCTTTCAAGGCCTAACCTTTTGACAATTCGCTAAGAATCTCGTCGGTAGCGCTTCTCAGCACATTCACTATGAAATTTGCGCCCGCCTCCCTGAACTTGTCAATTACCATATCGTCTCTTGTCCTGGTGCATATAAAGAGACTCTTGTTCAACTTTCTGGAAGTTATCACCACAAAAAGGTTCTTTGCGTCATTGTCCATGGCAGCGACTAGGCCTTTTGCCTTGTCTATGTCGGCTGAAAGTAGCATTTTCTCAGAGGTCGCATCGCCAGTCAATAACTTGTAACCGAGCTCTTCTGCAAGGTCCTTTGTCTCAGGGTTGCTGTCTATGATGACAAACTGGATATTGTGCTCTTTAAGCACGGCTGCGACCTTCCTTCCTACCCGCCCAAACCCGCATATTATGATGTGGTTTTCCATTACCGGACACCTCTAACCATTATATGCCAAAGTTTAAAACTGCGCGGTGCGACCAAAGTAATTCTCGTGTCTATTATCATAGGTTTGCTATTCAAATAATTTGTCTGGGCTAACTGTAGTTATAACACCGTTTAATTTTTGGGTTAGCTTCTCATCGGCGGTCACAAGCACAGCGTTTTTTTTCATTGCAAAGAATACGTAAGAAGCGTCATAGGATGGTATCCTTAACTTTGCACCTAAGTTGATTACCTCCTCTATATAGCCTGAGGTATCAACAACTTCTATATTAGCAAAAACCTTCTCTGCAATATCGGCCATTTCTTTCTTTTGGGCAGCACCGAGTCTCTTATGAAGATAAAACTCTTTCCATAATATGTTGCCATATTCATACTCTGCTAAGTAAATTGTACAGCTGTCAGCAAAATAGCCATACTCTTTCCTAGATATCAAGGAGTATATAGCAGAAGAGTCAAAGATATATGTCATCTCGAATCCCTGTCTTCTCTAACATCCTTGGCAATCTGTTTGTCTGATACTTCAACCCATTTCCCCTTATACGCAGCGGCTCTTTTCTGGAGTTTTAATAGTTCGTGCCTTCGTATTTCCATATCAATGCCCGCCCTAGCCGCATCGGATGGTTTAATGCCAAGCTCGCGCATTCTGCTCTTAATCTCTTTTGGGATCCTTATTGATATTATTGTGACCTCCTTCATACCATCACGTAATACATTATGTATTATAGAATGTAATATATTAATATCTTTGCTTGAGGGGATGTTGGGGGCATTGTTTGGGGATAAACTAGACCAAAATCAAGTCGCTATGCGGGACTACTGAGAAGAAGTTTCAACTTTGCACTTAACCTAAACAATCAATAGCTCCAGCCAGATTCGAACTGGCGTTTACGGCTCCAGAGGCCGCCGTCCTTTTTTGGTTGCTTCTTGGCAATGACCACTAGACGATGGAGCTATAAACCACTTTAGTAGGCACCTTTTATAAGCGTTTCTTCATATATTGTGTTATGTACGTGCGTCCAAACATATCGACGAAGCGGGAGCTCCGCGACATAATCGTAGCAGACCTGATACTTACTATCGCGATAGCGTTCACGCTTATTGGAGGGATAGAGCAGTTAGGCGGTACAGGAGCCATCTCCAAATTTGTACTCCTCATACCTATCTCATTTATCGGAGTGAGCCTTAGCTTTGTTCTGCATGAACTGATGCACAAGTTCGTGGCCCAAAAATATGGGGCGATTGCGGGCTTTCAGAGCAGCACCAACGGACTTCTCATAACGCTACTTACCGGACTTTTCGGATTTCTGATAGGGATCCCAGGCGCAACAGTGATATACACAAACAAGTTCACCAAAAAGGAGAACGGGATTGTCTCGCTGGCCGGTCCACTGACAAACTTTGTTGTCTTCGCGATATTTGTCGCTATTCTGTATATATTCAGCCCTACTGGATACCTCCTCAGTCTCGTAAGTGTCGTGATGTTCATAAGCATAATACTTGCCTTTTTCAATATGCTACCCATATTTCCGTTGGACGGCAGCAAGGTGCTTGCCTGGAATCCACCCATATACATACTCACGATGGGAGTCATATTCGTCCTGACTGTGATGTTTACAGGCATATCGCTACTTGAGATACTTATAATCTTCATCATCGCGCTCTTCTTCTCTATGTTTTATAGGAACATACTCTGACCGCCGCCCACAATCCAGCGACAGAAAGATATATAAAAATAGATAAAGATATAGTCTCTATGGAAGGAGGATTGGCGATCAAAAACCATCTTATTGCGAATAGGAAATGCGCAGGTATTGTGCATTCCGCTTTGATTATGCTGGAGTTGCGTGGGATTAATGGCTGAAGACATCGTATCGGGTAAGACTACCATTGACTCTATGCTTGAGTACATAAACTCCAACGGCAAGAGCGATGTTAATACGATTGCTACGGTACTTGGCACATATCCTGGGATAGTGGAAGATTGGGCCAAGATACTTGAGTCCGGCGGTCTGGTCAAGATAACAAACGAGATAGGCAAAATGTTCGTGGCGCCTGTCAACGCAGCACCAGCGCAGAACGTCGCTGCGACAGAGCTTATGAGTATTCAGAAGGCAAGAATCTCGCAGAGCACCGAATACCAGCACTTGAGGGAGGAGCAGCTTAAATCGAAGATAGAAGAACTTTACAAAGAGGCGAATGTGCTTGACAAGGAGTTTATGCGTAAGTTTCCCGCGCTTCACAAGACTCTTTCAGAATTAGACAACATGTTCAGAAAAGCGACGGACGCGGAGAAGAGGATAAACGAGATACAGAAAAAGGCGGAATCAGAAAAGAAAAGCGCAATAACGAAGTTCGATTATGAATACAAGAAGCTGGAGGACATATCGGCAAAATCTGTCGATATACAGAAAATAACGGAGTTAGCGGAAGATGCTAAGAGGTTCGAGAGCGTCATAGAAGACCTAAAGACGAACAAGAAGAAGGAACTAGAGGCGGTCAGGAAAGATATAGACGACCAGGTAAGATTGTTAAAGAAGACACTGGATGAGGCGGAACGAGAGATAGACGCAGAGATAAAGAGGACATCAGACCGGATAAGGATAGAGCTCCAGAACCTCAACGAGTGGAATGCGATAGCAAAAAGTACGAGCCAGAACCTGCCGAAGACAATAAGCGAAGAGAAGGCGTCACTGAAAAGGATGTCAGACCTAAAGGCCAAGGTCGAGTCGGACTATAACTCTATAGAAAAGGCGTTGGGCCAACTTGCAAGCGATTATAAGCTGAAAGCACTGCCGCTCTTCGATTCCATAGAGGAAATGAACCAAGCGATATCAGAAAAAGGGGGAACGGGCCGTGCGATAATTGAGGCAAACCAGCTCATAATCGAGGCGAAAAAGGAGTTGGATACTGTCCAGAAAGATATAAGTTTATTGGAGCGCGGCCTGAAAAGCATAAATCTGGCGCAGCCTAAGACCGGGAAGCAGAACAAGATGGGCATGCTTGGCAAACTGGAGATAAAAAGCAATGAACTAAAAGGCAAACTAGATAAGATAAGCGGAAAGGTCGATAGTGCTACAAACATACTCTCATCGGCGAAGTTGGTGGAAACTGCTAAAAAGGAGGGATAAGATGACAGAAGATACAAACAAGGTTTTCAAGGAATATTCATTAGATGTCAACGGGATGAACGCGCAGATCAAGATCTATTTCAAGCCTGACGAATTTGTACCGATATATGAAGTGGACTTTGAGGGAGTAACTGACGCGACACGTCTTCTTCTAATGTCTTTCAGGGCAAATCTGGTCTCGATAGTCCCAATAGATCCATCAAGAATCGATGACCGTGAATACATAAGGGAGCTCAACATCAGGTATGTCCGTGCGAGCGAACTGCTGGTGGACAAAAACATGCCCGACATCGATCCGAAAACAAAGCGATTTCTCATCTCATACATAGTAAACATGATGCTTGGGCTCGGCGAGCTTGAAGTTCTTATAGCGGACGGCGATCTGGAAGAGATTGCGGTAAACGGCTCAAAGTCAGAGGTTTGGGTCTTCCACAAAAAGGTCGGATGGGCAAAGACAAACATAAAACCGCAGAGCGAGAACATGATATACGACCAAGCGCAGCAGATAGGCAGAAAGGTCGGAAGGGAGCTAAACAATTTATCTCCCCTTATGGATGCCGAGCTAACTGATGGTTCGAGAGTTAACGCGACTCTGTTCCCGATATCGCAGGTAGGGAACACTATAACCATAAGGAAATTCGAGAAGAATCCATGGACCATGCCAGCGCTCATAAAAGCAAAGTCGACCACTTCAGATGTGGCGGCCCTGATATGGATGTGCATAGAGAACGAAATAAGTTTGCTGGTGTCAGGAGGAACAGCAAGCGGAAAGACGAGTTTCCTGAATGCGATCAGCATATTCTTTCCCGCAAGCAGGAGGATAATATCCATAGAGGAAACAAGGGAGCTTACACTGCCTAAGTTCTATCAGTGGGTGCCGATGCTGACAAGACAGCCTAATCCCGAGGGGAAGGGGGCGATAGACCTCTATCAGCTCATGATAAACGCACTTAGGCAGAGGCCGGACATAGTGATAGTAGGAGAGGTAAGAACCAAGGAAGACGCAGAGACACTTTTCGAAGCGATACACACAGGGCATTCTGTCTACGCCACGCTCCACGCAGACAATGTGAAAGACACGATAGTGAGAATGACAAATCCGCCGATAAATTCGCCGAAAGTGATGATGAACGCATTGGGATGCATAGTCTCCCTAATCCGACACAGGACCAAGAACATAAGAAGGGTATTGGAATTCGGCGAAATCCTGGATTCAGGGGATGCGAACGTGCTGTATAAATGGGACTATCTGCACGACACCATAATCAAGGACAAGGAGATGACGAAGCTGGCTGATACGCTGATGCTGTATGCAGGCGTAACGAAAGAGGAAATAAACAAGGTACTCGAAGACCACAAGATAATACTGGATTGGATGACCAACAAGAACATAGTGAATGTGGACGATGCAGGATTCGTCGTAGCGCAGTACTACAAGAACAAGGAGAAAGTAGTCAATATGGCAAAGAGCAATATTGATTTCGATTACAAGAACTTCTGATGGTAAAAATGGAGACGGAGACGGAAAATGGCACAACGGGCAACGCGAAGGCACAGGGCTATTCCGAGCTCTCCAACATGATAACGGAGATAGAAAAGGGAACGCCTCCCCGGGACTATGAGATAGAGATAGACATATCACAGCTTATAGATAGGGAGCCAGAGAGGAGAGAGCCGAAGAGCTACAAGGATGTGGTAGGCTTCCTTGCAAGAGAGGGGATTACGCAGTATCAGAAGAAACAAGAGTACAGAACGCCACAGCCGACCGCGATACACATAAACCCCAACGAGATAGACATAAAGGAACTGATATTGCCGAGTTTATCTTTGGCAGATCAGATAGCAGAACTGGAAAGAATCAGCGAGGCGATAGCGCAGAACGTGCTTGATCAAAGGCACATCTCTATAGTGGCACGGGAGGCATACGGCCTGAAATCTGCGTCCGCGTCATTACCAACAGACCAAGCAGATCAATCGCTCATTAGTTTCAGAGACATGTTGCTTGAAGAGATCATAAGAAAAATAGGTTTGGTAGATGTTTGAGAAGAAGCCCAAGGTGGTCAAGGTTGACGGAAAGGACATAGTTCTTCAGCCTAAGCCGGGATTCTCTCTGTTCAAGAGAAAGAGCGCGGAGAAGAAGGGCGATGCACTGCAGGCAAAGCCTGCAGCGCCGCAGCAAGGACCCGCAGAACAGCAAGAATCGCAGATCCAACAGCAGCCAGTCCATCCCAAGGCGGAGACTGTACCGCAGATAACTCCGATATCCAGAGTAACGAGCGGCCCCATCCGAACACCTCCACTCCAACAATCATCTTCAAAGATAGGCAGACCGGTGTACAAAAGCGGTTTTGTATCGAAGTATGTAGCAAAGACACTCTCAGCGCATAAGGAGCTTTCAGGAGTACTGACCTCGCAGAACGTGCCAGGCACTCCGGAATCATTCATAAGGCGGATGCTCTTCTCTGCGGTAGCGGTAGCGCTTATGATAGCCGCAGCAACAATAGTCATATTCATCAGGCTGGGGCAAACCGTAATAATCTCAATACTGATTGGGATAGTCTTGAGTTTCGTTTTTTTCAGAATGGCATTCAGTACATTCATCAACTATCCAAACAATAAGAGGAAGAAGAGCGAGAAGGGGGTAGAAAAGGATATACTCTTTGCAGCGCGGGATCTCATCATATCGCTAAGGTCGGGCATGCCGCTATACAATGCGATGGCTTCAGTAAGCACAGGATACGGCGATGCGAGCATACAGTTCAGGAAGATAATTGAACAGGTGCAGCTAGGTTCGCCGCTTGAGGATGCGATAGACAAACAGATAAGCGATACGAAGAGCCAATCCTTCAGGCGTCTAATGATACAGGCCTCTGTCAGCGTACGCGCAGGAGCTGACGTGGTCGCATCCCTCCAGACGGTCCTCGACGATCTGCAGCAGGAAAGGATGATAGAGCTCAGGAGGTATGGGCAGAAACTCAACGCGATCGCGATGTTCTATATGCTGTTCGGCGTCATACTCCCAAGCATGGGCATCGCGGTCGGAACAATCCTGACCACTTTCATATCTCTCTTCCAGATAACCCCGCAGATACTTTTCAGCGCACTGATAGGCATAGGGTTCCTTCAGATTGTCTTCCTCAAGCTCATAACAAGCTCGAGGCCGGTATTTAGCATGTGATACTATGGCGATAAATTTTGAAAAGCTGGTGTCAAGAAGGGTGGGGAAGCTACTGCAGGATGTCCTTGACCTTTCAGGGTCTCCGATGCCGCTCAACACCTTACTCTCGTACATGATAATCGGGTTCTTTGTCATAGCGATAGCAGGGCTCGGAATAATGTTCCTTATGATAAAACTGCCGCTTATCGAATCCTTCCCGATAAGCATAGTTGCGGGATTAGTATACATAGTGCTCATATACGGGGTGCTTAACTACCGGCTGGACAAGCGCGCCACACAGATGGAGAACATACTGCCGGAATATTTCCAGCTGGTTGCGGCGAATCTGAGAAGCGGGATATCCATAGACAGGTCGATGCTGATAGCGGCGCGCCCAGAATTTACCCCCTTCTCGGAGGATGTGCAGAAAATGAACAACAGGCTCTTCAGCGGAGAGAGCTTCGATGTTGCGTTACACAAACTTGCGATAAGCTACAGGTCGAACACACTCACAAGGTCGATACGGCTCATCACAGAAGCGTACAGATTCGGGGGAAAGATGGCTGACCTCATGGAGCAGATATCAAAGGATATAAGGAGCCAGCAGATAGTGCAGAAGGAGATATCGGGCCAGCTCTTCATGTACAGTATCTTTATAGCGTTCGCAGGGCTGGTCGCAGCGCCGGTGCTGTACGGGCTGACGGGAGAGATGATAAAGATAACCGATACAGTATGGTCTGGCATACTTGCGAGCAATCCAGGAGGGCTTCCATCTACTGGATCCTCATTCTTGAAGCCGCAGCCTCCAGTGATAACGATAGCGCAGTATCATCTGTTCTCATACCTTGCGATAATCATAATAACGGGATTTGCGGCGCTCATAATGGCGGCGATAAACTCAGGAAAGCCGGTCAGAGGAATAAGGATGATACCTGTCTTCATACTCATAGGGATAGCGGTATTCCTGATTGTGGGAGCGGTAGTCGCAGGCCTGTTCGGCAGCATAGGCGCAGCTTAGAGGGATACCATTAGTTACTAAACAGGATATCAGAAACCTCCAAGCAAGTTATTTATTTATATTTATCGTCACAAATTATACTGTGGTGGCTTGAATGTCCACTGCATGATTTTCCTAGAAAGGTTCTAAAGGTACCCGAACTAAATTGAGAGCAGCTCAAAACTAACTTTTTGAAACTTTTACTATTTATTCTCCTCGCCATTTCTTCCTAGAGAGGAATCTGCAAATTATGAAATTATGTAAAATTTTGCGACGTAACCCTTTAAAAACCTTCCAATAGGTATCTGCTTGTTAGGTGTAATAGATGAGCAATAATGAGAAGATATCCGCAGCTAGCTTAGGCGTACAGCTGGAAAAGAGTCTAGAAGTGGAGGAACTTGACATACATAGTGAGAGCAACAGGAAGGCGCTCAACAACATAAAGCCGACACAGGCAGACACAGAGGCGCTTACAATAGACCCTGTGATCGCTCCTTACCACAGGACTGTGGAGGAGATAGAGGCCATGCCTGTCATAGAGAAGACAAAGACTGTGTGCCCGGAATGTAAGCTCATAGTGGACGGAACAATCTACAAAGATGCTGACAATGTGATGATAAGAAAGAACTGCCCAGAACATGGATGGACTATAGAAAAGTACTGGGAAGATTACGATATGTACATGAAGATGAGAAGGTACAATTATTTCGGAAGAGGGTTCGACAATCCTAACTATATAACAGAGACGAAAGGAGCGAACTGCCCATTCGACTGCGGAATGTGCGAGCGCCACAAATCGCACACAGGGCTTGCGAACGTGGTCGTAACAAATAGGTGCCATCTGAGCTGCTGGTACTGCTTCTTCTATGCGAAGGAAGGTGAATCGATATACGAGCCAAGCCTAGCTGAGCTTGACAAGATATTCTACAACTTAAGAAGCCAGAAACCGATTCCAGCAAACGCTCTTCAGATAACTGGCGGAGAACCGATGATGCATCCCCACATAATCGAGATAATAGAGCATGCGAAGAAGGCCGGCTTTGACCAGATACAATTGAACACGACCGGCATAATATTGGGCAATAACCCTGAACTCGCCATGCAAGTCAAGTATGCAGGGGCAGGAGTCCTTTACATGAGCTGTGATGGGGTAAGCAAACGCGCAAACCCGAAAAATCACTGGGAAGTACCTCTCGCTTTCGAGGCCTCAAGGAAGGCAAACCTTGGGATAGTGCTCGTACCTACAGTAATAAGAGGGGTAAACGAGCATGAGATGGGCGCGCTCATCAACTTTGCGCTTAACAACACGGATGTTGTAAGAGCTATTAATTTCCAGCCGGTCTCGCTTGTGGGCAGAATGCCCTCAAGGCTTAGGGAGAAGCAGAGGATAACGATTCCCGGAGCGATTAAGCTCATAGAGGAGCAGACAAACGGCGTAATATCAAAGGACGATTGGTTCTCCGTCCCTTACATAGGCGGAATAAACAGGTTCATAGAGGCGCTTACAGGAGAATATAAGTACGACATGTCTATACACTTCGCATGCGGCGCCGGCACATACCTATTTCTGGACAGCGACAAGAAGATAGTCCCTATAACAAGGTTCGTAGATGCAGAAGGTCTAATAGAGCATCTCCAGACAGCTGTATACGAGATGGAAGGAAAGAACAGGCTGGCAAGAAAGGCGATAGCGCTGAAGACACTCTTAGGCTTCAGAAGGTACGTCGACAAGAAGAACCAGCCGAAGTCGGTAAACTTCACAAAGCTGCTGACAAGCCTCATAGTAAAGCACGACTTCTCATCCATGGGCTCATTCCAGCTTAAGACTCTTTTCTTGGGGATGATGCACTTCCAGGACGAATACATATACGACATACACAGGGTCGAGAAATGCGACATACACTACGCTATGCCGGATGGAGAGGTATTGCCTTTCTGTACATTTAATGTGTTCCCAGAGGTATACCGGGACAAGGTGCAGAGACAGTACAGCATACCTGCAAAGGAGTGGCAGTCAACACACAACGATTGGAGTTACCCTTCAGATAAATACATAAGGAATGTGAAGGAGCTGGAGGCGAAGCCTGAATACATAAAGACATACAGGAACATGGTAGACTATCTCTCGCTTCCAGTAAACGGCGGCAAACCAATGCCAAACTTCCAGAAGATAACAAATAGCTAAGGGCAATAGAATGGACAAGACGACAAAAAGCGCTCCACAGAAGAGCGCCTATCAGACTGATCTTCAAGCGACAGCCAACCTGACAGAGGAACAGATAAGGAACCAGTTTGTGATGGAGGACGGCAACCCGATACGCGTCCCCTACAAGGTTGTGCGCCAGGCGGTATTCACAAATGTGAAGCATACCGGAGAGTTTGCAGATTCTGAGCATGCTGCACGTCTGCAGTACAGATTGATGCTGAAAGACGCTGTGCTGAAGGCAAGAGTCCATTACATACGCGACAAGATACTTGTGATATACAATCCCGTCGATGCCGACAATCTAAAAGAAAAGGTAAGCCTCGACGAGATAAAGGCCTTCCTGAAAATCGAGAGTGGGGTAGAGATAGACGAAAATTCGATAAAGGATGAGCCTTACGATTATTACACAAATTTCTACAAATACGCTTTCGATCCTCCAGCAATAAGGGAGCATCCGCCATACGGATACACAATCAAGGAGTGGAAGAAGATGAAGCCGGAATGGGACAGAAAGAAAGAAGAATACTCAAGGAAGAAGGCAATAAAGCAGGAGGAATTCCGCAGGAACTACCTGATTCAGCATCCGGATCTCGCAAAGGCGATGGGCATAGAGATAAGGCCAGAAGAGGCAAAGAAAAAGAAGAGCGCAGAGAAGGGTTTCTGGTTCCACGGTGTCTGACAATCATTTTCCTTCAGAAGGCACAAGTATCTCGCAGCAGCTTACAGGTTCCTCTATCTTAAACCTCCTAAGGATCTCAGGATGCAGCTCTCCGAACACGCCAATCCTCTCTGATTTATGGAGTATCGCGCCGCACCGTCCTTGTATAAAGGCGGGGTCATCAAACTTGTCTACGATAAAGTCGTCATACAAAAGCCCGATTATCTGGTCTACTACTCCCCTTATCTCGGAAAGATTCGCTTTTGAGTGTGATACCGCGACGCACACCGATTCCCATTCGATAGGTCTTCCCTTCCTTACCTTGAATGCCTTTCCGTATTCGAAGAGTTTGTGCGGCATAAGATCATTTGCCGAGCCGGAGAGGTTGTTTAAGAGGGAGGGCAGAAGCGAATCCCTCAGTATCTGAAAATTGCTGTTCTTCGAATAATCAAGCCTGACCAGTTCGCTGTCATCTGCCTTCCTTCTCATCTTATCAAATTGGCTCTCCATGCTGGTCAGGTATGGATTGATAGCTTCCATGAATCCGGCGCCCGCAAGTCTCATTGATACCTTCAGATATGTGCCATTGCCCCTAAGCGTCCCATAGGGGCTGTTCTGGACACGTGCCGGTTTTATGTTTCCGTATCCATAAGCTATAGCGACATCCTCGATCAGGTCGTTCATGTCAAACACATCGCCCCTGTACGGAGGTATGCCGACTCTGACGTTCTTTCCCTCGGAAGATGTGACATAGCCCATTCTGGCCAGGAGTTTCCGTATATCCGCATTCTTTAGCCTTGTGCCTATAATTTCCGATGCGCTCTCAGCGTTTATCTTTTCATTCCTCCAAAGTCCGCGCGGCGTAAGCTTCGTTCCCTTCCTGTCTTTTATTCCGACGCTTCTTATCTCTCCTCCCATCTCTCTGAGCAGGCATCCGAAAAGTTCGGCCACATAAGCAACGCTGTGCGGCTCCCTGCCGGTAATATCCACAAATAGATCTGATGTGGAAGAAGTAACCATAGTCGCCCTAGAGTTTATTATCGGTATGAATGAGATTATTTTCTCTGAATCGCGAAGTACGGGATATCCGTTCCTGCTGATAGCGTGCGCGTATTCTATTCCCTTCTGATGCTTCTTTATTATCTCTTCAAAGCTCATGCTACGATTTTGGCCGAGTGGAACGAAGCTCTCCTCAGATCCGGAATAATATCTCAAGCTGCCATTTATCTTCTTAGCATCATGTATCCCCACCGCTATCTTTGATCTTTTCCTGCCGAACGTTTCGGAGAGTTTCTCAGCGAAATCTATGAGATACCTGAGCTCGTTGCCCTCAAGATCCAAGCCGAGTCCGACCACTCCGGATATGAACGCCCTATCGGGAGGGGCGGCAGACGCATCTATCGAAAGGTAAGCGCCTCTCTTGTAAGAATAATCAGACTTGGACGCTTTCTTTCTCCCGGCATACATCTTCAGCGCCATGTTTAAAAGTCTGAAACTCAGCAGCTCAGGTCTGTCAGGAGTCACATCCACTTTCATCTTCTTTCCGTCCGGAATGGGCTCTAAGCCCATCTCGTTGATGAGTTTGTCAAGCTCTTTTACGGTAATACCGCGAACGTCGTCTATCTCGAATTCTATTCCCGCCATCCCTACACCTCATTCCTCTCCCTCAGCCACGAGATCCTGTTTGAGTATATCTCATTTATGTCATCAAGTTCCAGAAGGTTGAGCAGCAGTCTATCAAGCCCGAGTCCCCATGCCAGCACCCGTTTCTTCGTGCCCAGCGCCTCGCATACCTCCCTTCTTATTATGCCTGCGCCGCCCAGCTCGATAAAATCATTATGCCTCTTGTCGAAGTAGAAAACTTCGAGGCTCGGCTCTGTAAATGGGAAGTAGGACGGTCTGATGCGTATCTGTCCCGCACCTCTTCCGAGCACTCTTCCGAAGAACTCTCTGAGCTCATAGATAAGATTGGATAGGTTAAGCTTGTCCCCTATTATTATCCCCTCTGACTGGTAGAACTCTGCCAGGTGTTTGTAATCCGGGCTCTCATTTCTGAATACCCTTCCAGTAAAAAATCTCTTTATCGGATAAGAGCCGGAATCGAGGTTGCCTAGCTTCATTATCTCCCTAGCGCTTACAACAGTATTATGCGTACGCAAGACATGCCTTTTGGATGTCTGATAGTCCCATCTGCCCTTCCAATTGGACTCATGCATGCGCCTTACTCTTTCGGCAATCCCCTTCTCCTCTATTTCGCGTTCCATTGGATTGGCAAGAAAGAAAGTATCGTGTGCGTCTCTGGCTGGATGGTCCTGCGGCGTAAAGAGGACATCGAAGTTCCAGAAGGCCGGATTAACGACAGGTCCATCTGCCTCAGAGAAACCCATAGAGAGCCATACCTCTCTGACTCGATTGACGAAATCATGCATGGGATGTATACGTCCAGGGTACAAACGCTCCGATGCTTTGATATCATATTCCTCGAAACGTTTCCCCTTCCAGCTTCCTGTAAGGATCATTTCCCTGTTGAGTCCAGTTATGCGCTCTTTCACGTTCGTGTCTAATGATTTTCCATGCTCTGTAATTGATATTTGGTCTATGATGCTTCTCTCCTTGATTTCAACAAGGCCTCTCATCTTCAAGGTAGAGAGAACTTTCTCATCAGTCTCAGTTCTGCCGGAAACGATTGCATTCAGCGCATCCCTTAACCGATAATCAGAAACTGATCTTCCCTTTTCTGTCGGATGCAGCACGTCTCCGTCGATTACAATCCATCCGTTTTTCTTTGCCCACAGAAAGCCGATCCTCTCGTCCTCCTTTACATCTGCCGGCCGAACCTTCCCTCCATCCCCCTCCGCAATAAGGACCTTCTGCAGAAATACCTCTTCAGGGAACCTCTTTGTATAAGAGAGGCCCTCGCTTGTCACGCTGAAAACGCTCTCATGCCTCTTTGTGTAAGTTATCGCCCCATGCGCTTTCAGCTCTTCTATGCTCCACAAGAGCTGGTCGGCACTAAGGTCTGTCGCCTTCCTTAGTTCATCAACCCCTGCGCTACTTCTCTTTTTAAGATAAGATAGTACTATCCCGGAGTGCCTATGCATATACTCCCCTCAATGCAAAGCCCTCATGTACATATAGATGAGGAATGCGATTATTATCAGAATTGCCAGTATGTATGTGAATATGCCGAGTTCCTTATATGCTCCTGAAAAGAAACTCCCAACCTCGTTCTGCAAGCTCTGTTCTGTCTGGTACGTAAGTTTGAAGTTTGCGAGAGGTTCGCCGTCATACCATGATACCTTTGTGGTGTTTGTATATCCGTTTAGGACAAGAGAGGGAGGATAATCTGGAGTTGGATATACAGAATTGATCTTGGCGCCTTTAGGTAGCACGATAGTGAAAGTGGTATCGTTTGGGAGAACCTCACCGCTTGCCGCGTGCTCGAAGTTGAAGACAGATGGATTGAACGTGTAAAGGAAAACCCTGGGAGCGATGTTCTTTACAGAGGTAACGTTCTTTACATAATAGGACATCAGCAGGCTCGCAGTATAATTTTCCGGCTGTTTTATCAGAGGCCCTGGAAAGAACTTAAACCCATAAAGCCCGTATTCTGGATTGTCTATATACTGCACAAGGGAGGGACCAATGATAGACTGCCAGTTACTCAATGTGAGGTTGAGCGCGACCCTGTCTTTGTTGTATTGCGAGTACGAGTTGTTGCTTACGTATACGTTTATTACCTCGTTAACCAACGCAGTGGTGTTGTTGCTGTTTAGGGTAACTGTCGTGTTTATATTCATGACTCTGTAAGTGGCTGTAGCAGTCTGCAGAAACAGCAACGCAAAAAGCGCCAACAATACCAGTGCGCTCATCCTCGGCATGAAAGCATATCTCTATATAAGAATAAATAGCTTTTGCTGTCTATTCCGATAAATAGATAGTATTCCAATATTCTCTTACGGTAAGATTTTCAACATCGCTTTTACGTGAAAGGCATTCATATTAAACCTTATTCAGGGTTTAGCAGTTCGGAAGCACGGTTTTCTGTAAAGAAGGCATGCCTCTTATGGGTAAAAGATGCACGAAAACGTCATTTAAGTTTCTGCAAGAATTCCTCCTTATCGATTTTGCCTAACTCCAACACGCCAAACAGAGTGCCAGGCTTTACTTCTTTGTGCAACGGAACTACAGTAACTATCTTTCTACCATTAATGAACTTTCTGAGTATTACATGGCTGCCTTTTTGCCTTACAGCAACAAATCCAAAATCTCCAACCAGTATCTTTATTATTTTTGCCCCAGACAGCTTAGGCAATCTCAACACTTACCGCACCCACATTTTTAACTTCCATAAGTTCCCGTCTTGCTTTAGGAATCTCTTCAAGGTATAATTCTACCGCCTCTTTTATGTTCTTTATGGCTTCCTCTACAGTTTTCCCTTGCGTGGTAACTCCGGTTATGGCCTCTTTTATAATATATGTTTTACCCTCTTTCCAAAATACAGTTTGTAGCTCCATGAGCACACCCAATATCTATAATAACTGAAAATTATTAAACCTTTTTCAAAGGTTTAAGGGGTTAAAAATAGTGCCTGGTCTAAATATCTCAACATTTATTACAGAATCAGACAGAACCATCACTTATAATCTTAAGTATTTTTCCCAAAGAGACAGAAAATGCATCTCCTTTGATCACATCGTTCCTGTAATGCTGCCAATCCGTATCGCTGAATAAGGTCACTGTGGTAGCATAGCCATCAGGTATTATGATACCCATTATCTCGCCCCAACCATGGTCATTTCCATAGACAAATTCAGACCCTATCTTCCCTATAGAAGAAGAAATCACAACTTTTTTGGTCTTCAATTCCGGATTTCCGTAACCTATCGCAGATTTTATCGAATATGTCCTCTCTTCTCCATTGACTCCATTTAAGAGGGTAATTATTCCTTTAATACCTATTGTTGAGAGCCCGAATTTTACAAATGTTCCAGGGAAACCGTTAAGTGCATCTATGAAAAATCCGCTGTCTTCCACTACGAATGGGTTCGTTTCAACTTCCATTCCCTGCCTGACCTTTTTTAAAGCAATCTCCTCAGGATCTGTACTCCTGCCCTCCTCGAATTCATAATGGCGCTTCTTGAACCTGATATCGTAACCACCTTTCGATGCAATCTCGTTTGCCCATTCAATCTTGTTCTCGTTCGATGTGATAAAATCTACGACCTGCATTTAAACACCCAATTCTGGATACTTACCATCAATTTCATGCACATGCACCAGTTCCATTTCTTTGTCTACCATACAATCGCCCCCAAAAACTCCTCTGCTACTGCATTGTTCTTAGAATTTATATCCTCATATTTTGTTCGTTTATCCGCACAGCCGGTACTTGCGTTATTGTGCAAAAGCGCAGACATCCAATGCCCATCCTAAGCAAGCTCGCTCTCGCTGAGCTTGCAATCCCTGTAAGTTATCAGTTTGCCATAACGCCTATCAATCTTCTTTAGGCCACAGTCAAACCTGCGGGGCTTAGAGCCGAAGAAACTCACTCTTATGCGTATACCATTCCTTGATTTCTCGGTATACACATCTTCGACAGATTCCCCATTAAGGTAGACGAGGTTGGCAAGTCCTGCAGGATCGGAATTCTCAGGGTCGAAGAAGAAGTATTGGTGATACAGCTTCCCGTCCATCTTGACCGTTCCGTCCTCCAAAAAACTGCGGGCGTTCGGGTCTGTCCTTATTTTCATCCTGACATATGCCTTCAGGAAAGATATTTTTTTCTCATCCATTTTCATCCCAAATTTAGTTAACATAAGAGAAGGAGAGA
>JAJYTZ010000024.1 GCA_021792775.1 Microcaldota archaeon | reverse complement strand
ATGTCAATGGCCTCTATTACGTGACTGGTTACATATCCGCAAATCTCTTCCAATACACATTCAAGCTGGAGATGCCTCCAGAAGAGGAAGAAAGCAAGATGGAGCAGGCGCCCTCAAACTGGGAGAGAGCCGTATCGACGCTGCGTTTTCCTTGGAAGTACAATGTGATATCAGCAGGACTTGACGTCCAGGATATACGCTCTGAGCTCGAAGGAAAAAGGTCGTTCCAGGAGTTTCAGCTTGCAAGGCTCATGCAGTCCAGCAACCCAAGCGCTACGGCGATGCAGGACATACAGCGCGAAATAAACATAATACAGGCAAAGATGGACAGGATATCCGGGGGGGAGAAGCCCATCGCGACGCTCATGTACATCGAGACTACCGCAGTAGGAGTTAGCGAAAAAGCGGCCGCAGATTCTCTGAATGCCCAAGTCTCATCGATAACCACGGCGCTCGGTAGCTTCGATGTTCAGCTTGACCGGATAAAAGGGCGTGAGCTGCTTGCCCTCTTCAGAGCAAACTTCTCCATCCCACAATCAATCGGCGAACTGAATGACACATTTGACAAGATGTCCTGAGAAGGCAACCACTATAAATATACCCTTACATAGAAGGTATGCAAACAGTGATGACGAATGAGCGCTCTTAAACTGCAGTACATAATGAGCAATGAGATAGCAAAACGTTCTTTTTTCTCAAGGCCACCAGAACCTCCAGCCAGCATCCTACTCAATGATCCGTATAAAGCGATATTCATAGGCACTACAAGCATATTCAAAGTTCCTTTCAGTTGGTCTTTCGAGAACATTACAAACCCGCATATAGCGGTAGTTGGGATAACCGGATCGGGAAAAAGCTACTTTGTGAAAACGTTCCTCATACGCGCAAATTATATATGGGGCACCAGCGCAATAATAATAGACTGGGCTTCGGAATACAAAGATTGGGTAAGGCAGAGCAACGGAAAGATAGTCTCGTTGGGAAAAGGCGACTACCTCAACATACTTGATCTCTCAGGCATACCGCCCATAAACAGAACCAAACAGATAATGAATGCGCTGGAGATACTTACAGATATATCTCTCTTTCCGGAGCAGAGAAGGCTTACAGAAGAGGCGATAGAACAATCCTATACCAACATGGGGTTCCGTCTTCCGGATGTGCCTCCAGAAGACAAGGAAGGCCCAACCCTCCACAACGTAATAGCGCTGCTACAGGAAAAGCTGCAAGAGGGAACATACGAATACCCCGCAGAGATGGAAAATGCGATATATAGGTTAAGGCAGTTCGCGAGAGAGGGGCAGGATTTCTTCTCAAGAAAAAGCACTATAGACATGAAGAAACTTGCCACTTCAGGGTTGGTTGACATAGACCTGTCGGGTCTGCCTGACGAGCAGCACAGGGCTCTAGCCGCGCTTGTGGTACTCCAGATCCTCAAGGAAAAGATGAGGATAGAGGGATGGAACATGAACAAAGGGCTAAAGACGCTTGTCGTACTGGATGAAGCGTGGAAGATTGCTGGCGATGAGAAAAGCGATGCGGTCATGATAGTGAGGGAAGGCAGAAAGTACCAGTTTGGGCTTATTGTCGCATCGCAGAACCCTACAGATATCCACGAGACGATATTCTCGAACGTCGGGACGACCTTCATATTAAGGACAAGGTTCGAGAAATTCCTCAACTATATACAAAGCTCCCTGAATTTCTCTGACACGATAAGAGAGGAGATATCAAGGTTCGGAGTGGGACAGGCTGCCGTGGATATGGCATTCCAGACAAACCTCAGCTTCCCGCAGGTATTCACACTAGAGAAAATAAGGGGAGAAGAGCCGTTATATGTTTACAGGATAGATATGACAGACATACTGACAAAAGGGGAGATAGACTCGGGGTCACTGCCAAGAGATTACCAGTTCGAGGCTACAGAGCTGAAGAACAAGCTAATAGAGATTAACATGGGGGCAGAGTCTATGGCATCTATAGTGTCAGCATTCGATTCAAGAAACAGGAGCATTAGCATGCACGACTTCATAGACCTCCTTGTAAAGAACAGCTCCGGCACAAGGGATATAGTTACATTCCTAAAGAGCCTGAGCATAGACGATGTGATTATCACAAGGATAATATCTGAGATAGGTGACGCTCATGCAGGGGGTGTTATGTAGATGCCCGGAAATTCATATTCGATATCAAAAAGAGAGATAAAAAGGGCACTCATTGCATATGGGGTAAAGGAGCCAGATATAGAGGCGTTTGTTGCTGACGCGGAGAGGAAGCACATGCATATGAATGTGATAGCATTTGTACTGCTGCTTGAGAAGGTCAGTTTATCAAGAAATAAAATAGTGCAGATAATGAGGAGGATAGGGATAGATGACATCAAGATAAGCAAGGTTCTAGATATGGTGGATGAAGAGAAGATGCTTGCGCAGGCAGGCCATATATACAAGGCGAGAGTGGAGGTGTAGAAATGGAATCCAGATGCATAATATGCGGGCTTGAGAAGAAGGGACTGAAGGTCAGAGAGGACCATGTGATATACGCTATAAGGTGGTTCAAGAGGAACGTGACCAGAAACGAGAAAGGATACGGACTGGTGGTATGCAGAGACTGCTACAAGAAATACGCTGAGGCAAGGCATTCATATACCAAGAAAACGTTTGCATATGTCGGCATAGGCGTACTCGCAGCGGTGCTGTGGATCGCAGTCGGCGGCATACGCCTCTACGCGATAGCTGCGGGTGTGATACTGATAGCATTCATGTACCTTCTATCGCTGCTTAGCTACGTTCCAGACCTTGATGTGAAAAGGGAGAAGGTAGAAAGCACAGCTAAAAGGGCACATAACGACAAGGATTAACACAGTAAGGTAGTAATAAAAACATTCCCGCACAAAGGAATACCATGGCGGAGAAGGAGGCAGTTTTGGAAGAGCCTAAGATAAGCGAGTTCACAATAAGCGCAAAGCTTACCGGGACAATGGCTGAGATAGAGCAGAGGACGACATCATTAAACCTGTTCGAGGTGAAGAAGGAAAACGATTCGCTGATACTCATAAATGTGGAGAGCAGGGACATCCAGAAGAACCCATACCTTTTCTTCATATTTACCATAAAAAAGGACTCATTGTCTGTCCAATATTCGGTAGCAAAGGACACAAGCGAGCGACTGCGCCACCTCTTCATAATAAAGACCCTTGCCGGCATGCTCTCGCTTATATACGACCTTTATCAGGTAGACGGCAAAAATTTCTATCAGCATATAGATTCATCAATAGACAGCGTGCTCCAATCGCTCTCGCAAAGCTATAGCACCTTATTTGGCAACTATGACTCATTGCTTAACGACTACAGGGAGACGAAGAGGCTAAATATCGAGTTCACGAATTCCAACAAAGCGTTGGTTTCCAGGTCAAGTGCGCTCTACGAGGAAAATGAGCAGCTGAAGGCGAGGCTCAAAGAGCTAGAGAGCTACTCTGATCAATCGCTTATGGTTATGATAGAGGACTGGATAGAATCACACGATAGCACACTCGACCTTGAGGAGTTCTCAAAGACAAAAAGAATCCCGCAACCAAGAGTCGAGCAGATACTGAACAAGATGGTCTCTCTCAGATACATAGAACTGAAGGGATAAGGATGCGTTATAGGGCTAATATCATCAAAAGGCTCAGGTACGTAAGGGTCTACACGATACTGAAGAGCACAAAGCAACAGAGCAATCTGGTCTCGCGAGCTTTCGAGAAGGTTTTTACGAAGCTGTTTGTGAAGAAGGAGAAACAGGGATGAGAGATTGGCAGGGACAAAAAAGTTTGGAATCAGCAAGAAGACATCCTTGACAATCCTAGCCATAGTCATCGTATTTGTGCTGTTGATGGCCTATCTGGATATAACGATAAGCGCAGCGCTGAGATCTTCGGTATCAGTATACCAAAAACCATCCTTGAGCATGAGCATAGTCGGAGAAAGTTTCGCATACTATAACAATTCCCTCTCGCTGGTCCCGTATTCGATAGTGTCATACAACGCAGTGAACGAATCATACCTGAATATCAATACTACGCTGTTTGCAACAGAGCCTCCGTCGCAGATATATGTATTGGATCCGGCCGGCGGATGTTTTAGGTGCGGTAACTACCAGGAGACAATTACCTCCTTCTTCAACTACCTATCCGCATTCGGCGTCCCAAACTCGAGAAACGCCACGGTCATCTCAAACCCTAACGATGCGACAGATAACTCTCTCCTCGTTCTGCTCAGCGGATACATGCCTAATTTTATGTTTAGCACAGAGCCGGGCACAAACATGAGCGTGCTCAGCAGCCTCCTGCACAGACACGTCAATATAATGTATGTGGGGGGAAACTTCTCATACATGCTGCATGGCTCTACCGTCGTGCCGAATAATGCGACCCCCAGTTATCTCGGCACAATTCCATATCCTTTTGTTAACAACACAATCGGCTATACCCTAAAAAACGCCACATTCTCTTTTACAAATGGAAGCATGTACGGTCCCACCACCTATGAGAACGTACAGAACGGAACAATAATCGCATTTCCGAACGTCTTGGAGTCATGGCCAAACCCCAAATCAGCAGGTTACGATATGGCAAGGGCCGTATCGCAGCTCTTCTGGCTGCCTAAATACTCGTCTTCCTCAATCTCTTTCGACCCAGGAACATCGTCATACAATGTGATCATGCAGCTGAAGGAGCCGCTGATAAATCTGTCGGTAGTGGGCGGCATATCAAACGTATCGAAAGAGATAAACACCTTGAACAAAGGATACATAAGGAGCGTAGTAGAGAACAGTAAGAACTATACTGTCGGCAAAGGCTACACATACATATATGCTACGTACAAGCCGGATTATATACTCAACGGAGAGTTATCAATGCCCGGTACAGTCATTCCCGGATCTGAATTCGATGCACAGTTTACTGTCTTCACGGGTACCAACAGCGTTACATCCATCCAATCATATATCTCGATATATAACATAATAGACAAACAGGTAGAAAGAATACCGTTGGCGACTCTCAACAATGTCAGGAACAACTATACGTTTGTTGTACCTCTCAACTTGAAACTTCTACCAGGAAACTACATAGCAGAGCTGGACAATCCATCTGGAATAAGATATGCTGCGTCCTCTTTCCAGATACTGCCAATCGTACTAAACCTCACCTCGGCGAATCTGACAAAAGGGATTGTAAATTTTAGCGTGTTTAGTGGGTCAAACCCAATCTCTAATGTGAATTATACACTTACGATAAATAAAGAGTATCCGCAAAACGGGACCATAAGCAACGGACGGGTAAGCTATGTGCTTCCAAAGGGCTCTGCCATACCTTCCGGCAAAATCGTCTTCAACTTTTCTATGCTGTCAAGTACCTTCAACTTCACAACTTTCAACCACACTGGCGCAGGACAGAACAGCCAGTTCATAGAAATAGGAGTTGTCGGTCTCATAACTCTTTTTATAATAATAGCAGTAAAGGCACCGATAAGGGACGATATATACATAGATGTGCCTGATCTTCCGCCACACAAAGTGACCGAGATAACGCTCAATAAAAACGACGTGATCGGCACTTTCGACAAGTTGAACATGTACTACCATTGGAAGTTCATGCCACTATCAGTGCCAGAAGCGCGAGTCGCCATATCCAACTATCTCAGGTATAACAACATGCCTGTCAATCTCACTCTCAACAACGTGGATTCCATACTTACGCGGCTTATCGGCAGCGCCGACCTAAAGAGCACAGACAGTCTCTATGCCCCAAAGAAATGGGAGGAGCAGACAGGCCACGACATCGAATATCTGGCCACATTCAAAAAGCTGAGGATGTTCATGGTGACACACGCGATACCATTCACAGAGCTTGACTCAAGCAACGATGCGGATATGGTGATCACGTTCCGCGGCGAGAAGATACTAATAATAATAAACTCGAAGACGACGAAGTTCAAGAAAATACCGTTAAAGAGCGGAACAAAAACGTATATCGCGTTCATAAATAACTCTGCGCTCTACGATTTCACGGACAAGCTCAATACAAGCACGGCAAAGGAAGCGGAAGAGCTCCGTCTTTTCATATCTATGGGACAGATCAGGCTTATTGATGCCTCGAATCCGGGGATAATCTAAGCCCCTTTTTCTTCTTCTAATTCTGCATCTGATTCCTTCGCCTTAGGGTAGTGCTTGAGGATGAGGCGTTCAAGCGACCTTTCTATCTCTTTCTTGTCCGCTTTGGTAAGGTAAGAGAGGTCGGAGGAGAGCTGACCTGCATAGTTCATAAGCGTCCTGTATCTCGTCTTTGCGGCACTGACCTTCTGCTTTCCTCCGATATATTTCTGGAGGCCTCTGGCTGTGTCCATCAGCGCAAGCCTTATCTCCTCCACGAGCTCTTCCTCCTTGGATATCGCCTCCTTTCCGACTCCTGAGTAGGGGATATAGACAGATGAGACATTTACGAATATGCTGACAGGCCTGTTGTCTATATCTATCCCATATCTTTTCCACTGTATCCCCTTTACTGCCTCTGTTATAGCACAGCTTCCTGCATCAAAAAGCAACGGAACGCGGTTGGCGAACCGCATTATGTTCCAGGTGTATTCATCCTCAGAGCTTTTTCTTCCACTGTTTCCCCCATAAGCTATCGCAGCCTCTACTATGAAAGGTATGCCCCCGTGCAGCACCTGCGGCTTTCTCTCAACGATATACACATACTCGGGAGTGAGTATGTTGTCTATGGCAGCCTTTACCCGCTCTTCTCCTATAGAGCTTATGGCTGTTGCGTCAGGCGCAATCCATTTTACTGATTTAAAGGCCTTTATCAGCGATTCTGCGCTTGCCCAGTCAAGATCTTTGGGCGCCTTATCTGTAATGCTCTCCCCAACAATCCCGGTTATTTCCTGGACTTTGGCAGAGCTCATCCTTGCAAAGGTCTCCGAGAGGAAGACCGAAGTTTTCCTGCTGCTGCTGACCCTCGCGAAATCGAGGAGGTCATTGACGCTGATCCCGAGAGGGTGCGGCTTTATCGCTTTAGAAGGCGAAGGTATGGTCTCAACAGACCTTGTAAATGTATACTCCTTGCCGTCAGGAGCATAGAACATTATCTCGACGTGAGGGTTAGCGAGCGCAGTACGCCTAAGGTATTCAAATACGCTCTTCTCGCTGTTCTCATACTTTATGCCTTCGAATTCTCCTTGTACGGAGAGGCCTTTGGATTTCCTCTCTGCAGGCAAAATGTTATTTACCACCGGCTTGTTCTTCCCTATATCTATGGAGATGTCGCAGCCATACGCATTCTCGCCTGTCGAAGATACAACGTGTATCGGCTTTCCGGTCGTTATCTGCGCGAAAAGAGTGCAGCCAGCTGCGCCTATTCCTTGCTGGCCGCGCTGCTGCCTGTAGACATGGAACTTTGTCCCGGTAAGGATGGTTCCAAGCGCCTTTCCTACGAATTTCTTTGGCACTCCGGGCCCATTGTCATCAACAGATATGCTGTAACGCTCATCTCCGAGCTGTTTTATTCTTACAGAGATGAATGGGAGTATCCCTGCATCCTCGCAAGCGTCCATAGAATTGGATACATACTCGTGCACTACGGTTACCATAGAATGCACCTTTCCGGAGTATCCAAGCATCTGTTTGTTCCTCTTGAAGAATTCTGCTATGGAATGCTCCTTGAAACCCTCAAATATGTCCTCTGCGCTTTTCTCCATATGATTACCCGTTATGCGCTTTGTGCGCGGCTTCAAGCCTCTTATAAGCGAGCCTGTGGGAGCCGCCCTTTATGATTGTGTGTATGGCGGTTTCCGCCTCTTCTATCTGATCAAGTTTGCCTATCACGGCGATTGTTTCCCCGTATACGCTTATCTCGGAAGAGCTTTCATGCTCTATCCGGGCCTTTGCCCGTCCCGAAGTCCCTATTATTCTGCTCTTTATTCTTTTTATCCTCTCTTTGTTTCTAGTCCAATCCTTTAGGTCTATTATCTTTATATAATAATCTTCGATTAAGAGCTTTGCCGCTTCCTTCAGATCGAATCCCCGCCCATAAGCAGACATAACGCTCTTAGCCATATACTCCGAGTATGCATCATTTCCGGAGATATCGACACAGTGTTCGCCGATGTCAAGTTTGACCTTGCAAGCGGTAAGGCGTTCCAGCTCTTTAAGCATAGAACTGCTTCTGGCAAGAAGCCGAATCCTAACCTTAGGTATATAAACGCGTTCCATTAACAATCACAAGGGATATAACACAAACGAATAAATCATTTTGCATTGGAAAGATAGATAAATATAAGAGATACAAACAGGGACAACGATTATGCCGGAAAGTTTCTTCTACGCAAATTCCAGATGGATTAAGAGCGCGGCACGGATAATGTTTGGGACCATATGGCTGGTTGATGCATCGTTCAAGTTCCAGGCAGGGTTCTTCAGCAGCTTCTCGAGCCTGATAGCCTCTGCGGCGCAGGGGCAGCCGGCATGGCTCCAAGGATGGTTTACATTCTGGGTAGGAGTAACAGCATCAAACCCAACTTTATGGGCGTCGATAATAGCGGTATCAGAGCTTGCTGTAGCCATCTCCCTAATATTCGGCTTTATGAGAAAGATCGGTTATGGCGGAGGGATAGCGCTAAGTCTTCTTATCTGGGCCGTTCCGGAAGGTTTTGGAGGCCCGTACGGTCCAAGTTCGACTGATATAGGCACAGGAGTAATATACGCAATTGTATTCCTTATGCTCATAGTGATAAATGCCACAGAAGGCCCAAGCAGACTATCGTTAGATTATTGGATAGAGAAAAGAGTAAGCTGGTGGAAAAAGTTCGCGGAGTTCAGTCCATGAACCGCTTTCTTAACCAACGCTTCCTACCGATACCCGCGGCATTACGCCATTGGGCGGGTATGCTCTCACCCGAACCCATTGCCAATCTTCATATGAGCCAGAACAGAACCGAGGCCCAATATAACCACTAGTATAAGAATTTGGAAAATCCGTGGCGTCTATATGATTAGAATAATTTACTTGTGTGATTATAGGATTGTTATTTAAAGCGGATATCAGTGTATAAATATTATATACTCCATTTCCAGTCTCACTTCCAGTATCATAACCTGTAAAAGCGGTAGGGGCCGGATTTCCAGTAAATAATTGGTCTGCTTTAGTACCAGCCCCTGTAGAAGTCCCTCTTATAGCCCATAGGTTAGTATCAGATGTAGAACCGGGGGTCTGTATATTCCACCATAAACCCATATCATCATTTGTAGCATAATTCCCATATAAATCGATGACGTATGGGTCCGAAAAGCTTATTGTAGAGTGTATTCCAACATCATTGCAAACGCCGCCAGTAACAGATAACCCGTTGTTTACAGAATAAGTATATGTTCCAGTATTTCCCCACTTTGAACTTAGGCTTGCCCCAGCAAAATTATCATAAAAGCTGAACACGTTCGCACCGTCATCGTATTGTGCGTAAGAAGGAGATAGCTGCGGAGCCTCTCCGGTTGTAAGGTTGTTGAAGAGGTTTGTTGTCAGATTTGCGAATCCCATATAGACGGTTATAGAGCTGTGCGCGGGTATTCCCTGCGATATGTTAAGCCAATATGTTGTGTTGACGGCCGTGTTGCTGTTTCCGCTCTCAAGCCAGCTTGGAATTATCGTGTAGTTGTTGTAGAAGAATTCGATATTATCAAGATTGCCGGCCTCATAAGCCTTGTAAAGGGAGCTGTTTACGTTTACCATTTGCTGGAATGGCGCTGCGGTAGCAACGCTCTGTCCGTTTGTAAGGGTTATAGGCACAAATCTCACTATCCCCGGGGGAAGATTTCCTACAAATGTTTGGGAGGCGGTAGTGGATGACGGAACAGTCACATTCACATTTATAGGATAAGTGGAGTTTATGCCGTCAACGCTGATGGTCGCAAATGCGGTGTATGTCCCTTTTAAGAGAAGCGGAGAAACCCCGCTAACGGTAAAGGTGCTATTAGTTATACTCAGATTTTCGTTTGCGCTCCTGGCCTGATTGATTATATCGCTTATGTAGTTGCCTATGGTTACCCCTACCTTGTTAAGGTAGCTAGGGGTTCCTTGCGGGTTGATACCTCCGCTTACCAGTAAGTTCTGAACCTCATTCGCTGTTGATGTGCCATTCGTTATATTTTCCTTAGCTGCGATATTTGTGCTGCTAGCGACTCCAACCGCATTTAACATCTCTTCATGTAGGAACGCTCTCAGCTCAAGATTTATTTTAAGACCTGCGGCAGAAACCGCCTCTGATTCGGAAAGCTGGGTTCCAATCCTGTTTCCGGATATGTTAAGCGAAACATATGTGAAGACTTCCGCAAGCATAAACACTACAAGTATGAGAGTCGCCAGCGTTAAGAGTATCCCTTTCCTATTATGTTTCACTTCCAAGTTATCACACTTATGTTATAAACTTTTGAAATGCCCGATGAATTGGTAAGCGGCAAAGGAATGGCAGATTTGCTTATCTGGTAAGCGCCTAAAAGCGCAGCAGGATTGTATCCAGAAGACGCAAAAGTGACATTGCTGTTCGCAAAGCCTATATTCCCGTTGCCAGAGCGATCGTTCGCCGTCCCTAGTAATGGCCACCATCCGACAAGAGAGGTGTAATTCACTGGCGTCCCAGCAATTCCTGCCGTATACAAACGCATTATGTCTGGCCCAGAAAGAGAAGAGTTATATAATTGCAAATTCGCGATAGAACCGTTGAAATAATGGTCGCCGAATCCGATGTTCAATGTCTTGTTGTCCATATATGCATGGTTAAGCCCTGTATAATTCGCTGTCTGATTCCCGTTTTCGTACAAAGTTAGCGTATTGCCTGCCATCACAGCCGTAAGATACTCCCACTTTCCGGACGGAATGTTGTTAATAAAACTTAAAAAATCGGCAGCTCCTGTGTAATCAATGTATTTGAATTGAGGCGGTTCGTTGGTTTGTGTCCCGGGATTGCATCCGCCGGCCGAATTGGTTGTCAGCGTATACAGAAGCAACTGCTTACTAGATGGCATGCCTATAATGCTGCCGCATGACAGCGAGTAGGCGCTCATATTAATCCAAACAGAGATCGTGAATTTCTGATTTATGCTTAATGATGTGTTCTTTACTGTTACCACAGAATTTACTCCGTTAAAGTGTGCTACACGGAGCCCTGGGGCATATGTTTTGTTTATGAAAATGGCAGCGTTGTTAGACAAGTTCAGATTATGCAGCACAGCATCTGCCGCAGCTGCATGCCCATTTAAGTACAGAGAACCTAGCGAGGATAGAACGCTGTCGTTATTATTTATATAATCCAATCCAACATTCGAGTAACCCGGATAGCTAAAAGTCAGGTTTACCGCTGTAGTGTTATACCTGTTGATTGAATGGTCAGAAGCAGTGCTAAAAAGCGGCAACCATAGGGATACATTCTTTGATGATACCGGCATCTCGTTCACTCCGCCAATTCCCATTGAGCTTATCTGGTCAGAGTAAAGGACGGTATTGTAGACCTGGAAATTTGACATATAGCCTAACCAGTAGAGAGAGCTTCCTGTCGAGCCTATGTCATAATGATAGCCATTAGCAAGGCTTCCTGTCAGTGGCAGAGTGGTCTTTAAAGAACCATTGACATACACCAATACTGTGGGGTTTGAAACGCTAGTGATAGATACAGTTACAAGGCTCCACGTACTCAATGGCAACTTAACGCTAGTTCCTCCAAAACCCGTTCCGCTAGAGAATGCGAGATTACCCGATGTTGTAAGTGAGATATTCCATCCTGCATGGACTATAGTCATCACTTTTCCATATGCTTTGGGGTAAACCCAAACCGAAACTGTGGTGGGGTTTCCAGTATATGTGTAACCTGTGCTTATCTGGCTGCTTTTTCCGTTAAATACAGCATATCCAGCCGGATTTATCGCAGGAAGTTTCATGCCCATATTTGTTAGATATGGCGGAGAATTAGGCACAACCTGCCCTGTTTTAAGCTGTAGTAAGGTATCGAGCGTGGTCCTGACTGTTTTTACCGGGGCTTGATAAGTGGAAATGGAAGCAAAGTGGGCATAGAGCAGTACAGAAACGGCGAAGGTCGCAAGCGTAAGCGCAAACACCGCATCCATCGTAAATATGAAACCCTTTTTGTTTCTCACCATCACACCGCTATATTCTGCGCGCTCCACACTTCTACCTCAACCACTACCGGCTGTCCGTTCAGACTTGCAAGTTCGGTATATGTGTATACATCCCTGCCGCCGTTTGTGTTTGGATTTTCCCCTATGCTTATATTGAGGTTACTGTTTGTTATTCTTATGTAATAATCGTATCCTATCCCAAGCGCAGCCTTTGTGTCTTGATAATTGCTGTTTGCCATTGCAATGAACGCATATAGTTTTGCTGTAGAGATGGCAGTGCTTCCATGCGTGTTTGTCAAACCAATGCTTGTATTGGCCCATGTGGACGGGTTTGTTGTATTAATGTCGCTCATCCAATTGACAGGATAGCCGGGCGACATTATCGACTTGGAAAGATATATAGCTTCAGTTTGCATTATCTCCGCCGAGTTCCCGTAAGAGCTCGCGAGTTGGTTGCCCACATTATTCCAGGTAAATGCGAGTATCACTATCACCACAGAGAATACGATCGTCGCGAAGATCACGTCGAAACTCCAGAACTGGCCTTTTAAAGAGTTATACCTGTCCATAGACTAACCATACGATGTTGAGACTTTTGCTACCGGCGGAAGGCCGGAATAGTAAAGCTGTTTTACAGTAGTCGCATTAAGTGCTTTATCATAGACTTGTACGTCAGCAACCGTTCCGTTGAAGTCATAATTCGCTGGTCCAGCTGCCAGCGCACCTATGTAGCTGTTGAATGAGGATGGCTTGCCCGGTGGGCTACCTAGAACAGAACCTGCCAACTTCCCGTTCATATAAATGTCGAGATAGCTCCCATTATAGGT
>JAJYTZ010000023.1 GCA_021792775.1 Microcaldota archaeon | reverse complement strand
ATCGAGTTCTTCATGCTCTCGTTGAAATGAGGCATCATCTCCTTCTGCTTCGCCATAACGTGTTCATGCGGCGCATTGTTCTTCATCAGTTCCTTAAGCTCTTTGTTTATCTTGTTGAGCTTCCTCTGTATACTTCTCGCCTTCTTCGGGTTGCCAAGGGTGCGCTGGAGTGCAGTCGACATAGCAACATCCAATATCGCTATCACTACTATTATGAGCGCGACGTTCATTGGCATAGGGACTGTGACGGCTGTCATTTATATCATTCCATATTATTTATAGCTTCAAGGCATTCCTTTACTGTTTCGCTTATGTGTCCCTGCCTATTGTGTATTATGTATAACGGTATATTTAAATAAGTGAAGTAGTAAGAGACCACCCCAAGATTTATCATGCGTTGATTTTCCGTTCCTCTCTCATTCTCCTCTTCCCGTATCCTGCTGCTGTCCTTTTTTCTTCTGAGCATGAGCTCCTTGTGTGTTGCATCAATGAATATGATTCCAGAGATGCGGCTCAGCACGGATACGGTATCGAAAGGCATACCTGACGTATACCTATCCCCATTCGCTACCGAAACGTGCGTATCGATGATGATGGTTCCCCGCATCTTCGATATCTCCATTACAGCTGTCTTCCTGAGCTTTGTGGTGGTTCCTTTAGGGAGGTATTTTATCTCGTCCCTGCTCTTCACATAGCCCTTCTTCACGGCAAGCTCCTTCATAAGAGTACCGATGTTCACTACACCATGGCCTTTTTTGGCAAGGGCATCTGCGACTGTAGTCTTCCCGACACCAGGAGGGCCGCACAGCCATATTGCCCTGCTTTTTTTCATCATAACACATCAAAAGGAAAGGTTAGTCCCCTTCCATCCCTCCCGGCGGCATCCCGCCAGGTGCGCCTTTCGACCTCGAGCTTATGATATCGTCTATCCTCAGGATCATCTCCGCAGCCTCGCTCGCACTGTATATGAGCTGTATCTTCATCTTTGTGGGCTCAAGCACACCTAAGGCTTCCATATCCCCAACTGTGTTCTTGAATATATCCACACCGAATTTCTTGCCGTCCGGAGACTTATGCTTGTTCCTAAGCTGCACCAACGTATCTATTGCATCGATGCCAGCAGTCTCGGCAAGAGTCTTAGGTATCGACTCAAGAGCATCCGCAAACTTCTGTATCGCAAGTTGCTCCCTTCCGCCTACCTCCCCAGAGAATTGCCTTAGGTTGTCGGCAAGGTCTATCTCTATAGCTCCACCTCCTACAACATACATTCCATTGTTCTCTATTGTGGCAGTCACCGAGCCGAGCACATCCTCCAGCGACCTCTCTACCTCATCTATTACTTGCTGAGAGCCTCCCCTCACAAAGATGCTCACACTCTTCGGATTTTTGCAGTCTTCCACAAAGACCATCTCTTCGCCTCCGACTTTTCTCTCCTCCACAACTCCCGCCGATCCAAGATCCTCCTTTGAGAGATCGTCAAGACTTGTTACTATCTTTGCGCTGGTCGCCTTTGCCAGCTTCTCCATATCACTCTTCTTCACACGCCTCACTGCCATTATCCCATACTTTGCCAGGAAGTGCTGCGCAACATCATCTATTCCTTTCTGCGTAAAGAGGACGTTCGCACCGCTGTTCTTTATCTTCTCTGCCATCTCCTTGAGCATCATCTCCTCCTGCTGCAAGAATCCCTGTAGCTGTTCTGGAGAGGTTATGTCTATCTTCGCGTCGGTCTCGGTCTTCTCTATCTCAAGCGCCGCATCAATCAGTGCAATCCTTCCGTTTTCTACGAACCTGGGCATGCTCGGATGAGTTACCTCTTTGTCTATTATCACACCGCTTATCAGAGAAGTTTCTGCTATGCTGCCTCCCGTCTTCTTCTCTATCTTTATATAATCCCTGTCTATTATGGTCTTGCCCTTCTGATTCTTGTCAGTTACGGCATTCACCGCATCTATTACTATCTTGGCAAGATGCTCCTTTGTCTCACGCTCTCCTATGTTTTTAGATCCAAGAGATACAAGCGCTATCTTCTTCAGAACGCTCTCATCGTTAACATCTGCCTTCTTCGAGCTCTCCGCGAGAAGTTTGTCGGCCCTCCCCGCAGCCATCTTGTATCCTCTTATGATGATGGTAGGGTGTATTCCTTGTTCTATAAGCTCATCTGCCCCCTTGAGTAGGTTACCCGCGATGACTACCACACTGGTCGTTCCATCTCCAACTTCCCTATCCTGGCTCTTCGCCACATTTACCATTATCTTCGCGACCGGGTGCTCTACATTCATCTCTTCAAGGATTGTCGCACCGTCGTTTGTTATAACGATGTCTCCAAGATCGCTTACAAGCATCTTGTCCATGCCCTTAGGTCCGAGCGTGGTCTTTACCACATTGGCGACAGCTACAGCAACAGCTATGTTGGTTCTCTGCGCGTCTCTTCCTAATAATCTTGTAGCTCCTTCGGGGAGCAGCATTATCTGTCCTAAGTTTTGGTTCTCTGCCATATTTTCACCTTTATACGAAAAGAGTTTTAATATCACTAAAACAAAATAAGGGGTTGTAAATACTAAATGTCTCTAAAAGTATACCAGCAACAAAATATTTATATTTTGTGCTACCGCGCCGGAACCAAATTTTCTCAGAAATAGCAGAAAATCTGGGAAAAGCGCACAAATATACCGCAAAGCGCCTATAATAATTCTCAAAATTGTTAGGGTCAAAGCCACTATCAACTCGTTATTCCCGAATCCTTTATTATCCTCTCAAATATTCTGTATATATAATCATCATACATCACCGCAACCCCGCCTGTATCATCCCTGTCTCCCAGCTTCGGATCGGTCGGTATAGAACCTAAGAGTCTTATCCCCAACTCTTCGGAAAGCTTTACTGAGTTCTGGCTTGGCTCTTCTTTCGACATGTTCTCCACGATGCCCAAGATGTGCACTCCAAATCTCTTTACCATAAGAGCTGACCTCTTCGAATCAAGCGCAGATATCCTTCCAGGACCAGTCACAATCACGAACCCCTGCATATCCACAAGCTGGAGTATGCTCAGCGGCGCATCGCTTGTGCCAGGGGGCAGATCTATCACAAGATAGTCAAGCTCTCCCCACTCTGTCTTCTCAAAGAAATCCTCCAGCATCTTCGCGACAAGCGGCCCTCTCCATATTATGGGTTTTTTAGAGTCATCTACAAGCATAGATGTAGACGCTATGCGTACTCCGTCTTTCTCTACAGGAACTAGAGGTATCTTAGATATGTCAATCTTTGCATCAAGCCCCAGGAACGCGGTCACATTCGGGCAGTCTATATCTGCATCCAATAATCCAACCTTATATCCCATCTTCGCAAGCGTATAAGCCAAATTTATCGATATTGTGGTCTTTCCCACTCCTCCCTTTGCGCTATATACCCCGACCTTATGCTTTATCCCAGATAGGCTCTTCTTTATAGACTCCTTCCTTTTCAGCACATTCATGAACGAGGGATGAATAGCTGTGTTTTGTTCTTCCATAAAGATCATTCCGGGATTCGCCCCAGCCAGCAAAGCAGATTACAAACAACCCTAAATCGGAAAAGTATATAAGCCTTACCCAAATAAATACCTAAAAGAGGAAAATGAATTAAGCAACGCTTATTTTTAACGTTGGAAAACATTCTTCTTAGGTGTTTCAATGAAAATAAAGGAACTCAGAGCAGGAGTAAGTAACGTAGAACTGCAGGCGGAAGTGGTACAGAAAGACGAACCAAGAGAGGTCGTATCAAAATATGGAAAGAGGCTAACAGTAGCAAACATAACGATAAAAGATGAAACCGGAACCATACCGATGTCCCTCTGGGGAGAGGACATAGAGAAGGTAAACGTCGGGGACATGATTGAGGTAAAGAACGGTTATGTGAGCGAGTTCAGGGGTGCACCCCAGCTTTCTACAGGCAAATTCGGCAAAATAAATGTCGTAGGCAAAGGAAACGGGAAGAAAAGCGATGAATACGGAGACTCGGAAACAGAAGAGGCTCCAGAAGAGCCGGTTGACGAAGAGTTCTAGACTCTTCTCTTCCTTTTATCCCTTTTTCTACTCTTTCTCGAGGGTACGCCCTCTCTCCAATACCTCATACTATAAAACAGGAATACCCCTCCCAGTCCAACTCCAAACCACAATGTCGCAATCCTTTCCATGATTGTCACAGCAGAGCTCTTTGCGACACTAAGTCCCATGATTCCTCTCAGCAGGGCGAGAAGGGTACCGTCTGTGACCCCTATGTTGCCTGGAGATCCGGTAGCCATTCCGAGCACGGTCGATGAGGTTTGTATGAATATGCTGTTCATAACGTTCGGAAATACTCCAACTGCGACCAGGCAGAGGTAAAGAGCCAACGCGTTGAATACGGCTGCCGGGAGGGAGGTAGCTATCGAGACAAGATATACCTTTGGCTTATTCAATTTGCTCTGGAACGCAAAATATTCATCCCCGTAGACAGTAAATCTTAGAAAGAATCTGCTCTTCATCATGCGCGGCTTTATGAAATTGTAGAACTTGCTGTTTAGGATGAAAAGGTAAGGTATCATAAGCGCGATATCGATTATAAGCACATACACAACATAAATCTTGAAATACAGGGCGGTTATTAGGGCCAATATCCCTATGCCGACGAAGTCTGTGAATATATCGAATGTAACTACCGGCAAAGTGCTTGCCAATCCATTCTTCGTTATCCTGTTAAGCGTATAAGCAACTATAACTCTTCCGAACTTACCAGGTGTTATGTTCATGGAATACAACGATAAGTATGTGACAAGATTCTTCTTCAAAGGCACACGTATCCCGAGCTTTTTCAAGTAATAGTTCCATTTTATGAATCTGAGAAGGTAGCCAAAGAAGACCAGAACGAATGCCAGGAGATATATCCACAGATTTGCGCCATCTATGATCCCAATGACCTTATTTATTCCACCTATCCACGCAATAACAACGAAAACAGCAATGCTTATGAGAAACGCAAGCGCAACGAATATCGATATGGTGTTTATCCTGGAAATATACTCTTTTTTTGTCATATTTCCTGTATCCGTAAAGGACTTCCAGAACCCACTCCGTTTCTTAGCTCTCATAAGTTTCTAATCTCTGCAAACATTATAAAATAAAGTCTCATACTGTTTAGATATCTTACCCCAATTATGTACAGCCAACATCCGCCTACGTCCCTCAGTAGACAATCGCCTTTTTTCCCGCCTGTCTATATTCAACGCTTCCATAATCTTCATATATATGTTATCGGGGTCCTTCGGCACAGAATATATTCCGCATTTGCCCATCATCTCTGGCATACCGCCTGTCTTAGCCACAACGCAGAAAACTTCGGAAGAAAGCGCCTCTAGCAACGCGACAGACGCGGGCTCATATGTCGACTGTAAGGAGAAAAGGTCAGAAGCATTATAGTAATAAGGGGCAGAATCGTGTTCCACCTTTCCGGCAAAGATTACCGAGTCCTGTAGGCCAATCCGTTCTGAAAGATTTTTAAGATACCGATGATGAGGGCCATCGCCAAGAATCAACAGCTTCATATCTACTCTCTCAGAAACGCGGTGCACAGCTTTTATCAGATATGCATGCCCTTTTTGCGGAACCAGCCTTCCCACATCGATTAAAGTAGAAGAATCAAGGCTGAACCTGTCTATAATCTTTTTAACTCTTGCATCTCCTCTGGCTCTTTTGGCGAAGGCGTGATAATCAACCCCATTATACACGACATGCGACCTTTCCAAATCTCTCTTGGAAACGGTGGTGCGTATCGCATAAGTAGAAACCCCGGTAATGAGGTCTGCGCTTCCTATAATTCTTCTCCCGATCGTCGCGTCATACAAGAAACCCCCATAATCTGTAAGGAGATCTATGTTCTGCGGAAGAGAATTATGTATAGTAATGGCAAGCTTTCCATTTTTCTTTATCTCCTTGACATCTCCTAATGTGTACTGGAATCGATTGTTTATGTGGTAAATGTCCGCGTCGCACTCCCGTATCGCTTCCCTGACTCCATGCATCTTGAGATAAGGTAGCGGCGCTTTAGGTATGTTTATATAATCGGTCTTTAGCCTCACAACATCCATCCCGAAGAGTTCTTCTACGCGCTTATTCTCCCCGAAGGAGTTGCTTGTAACGACAGTAATCTGGTGCTTCTTCGCCAGCCTTCTGTAGACTTCGAGTATCACAGTTTCAGTCCCTCCGCTGTAAGGATAAAAGAACGGGTTCAACACGCATATTCTCAAGGCATCACACTTTACGAGAAGGATTGGATACTGTAGAAATCAAAAGAAAAGTATAATAAGGGTTTGATTTGGCAGTAACTGTTTCTTCGAACCGTATTTATACTGTTTCTGCACCATGAAAGCTATGAGCTACAGGAATAGGCCCAATGTCATAATGTTCATGCTCGACACTCTTAGGGCCTCCGATACATACCAGAACGACCGCGCAGAGAACCTAAACAGGATGGCAAAGGCAGGGATAAGTTACACCAACGCTGTGTCACCCGGCACATGGACCGCTACATCCCACGCCTCCATGTTTGCAGGCAAGCCAGTATCATCGATACCAGAGGCATCAAAAGACCTGTTCATAAATGGAACGAAGAAGATAGATCCATGGTTCGTGAAAACAAAGTTCCTTCCAGACCAAATAAACACTATTGCCTCAAGGCTAACGGAGAGAGGATACACAACAACCCTTTTCTCAAACAATCCGTTCCTAAACAGCATGACTAACCTTTCTGCAGGTTTCGGGATCACATACGATCTTTGGAAAGAGACTAATGCCCCCCAAAAAGGGAAGCTCGCAGAAAAAGCATCATCGCTTCTTCAGGGAGGGAGTTCTACAAGGATGAGGATGATGGACATCTCGTATTCGGTAAGCAGGATATTCCCGGAACGCCTGCTGGATAAGATATACCTTGACCTGAGGATAAAGCTCGACAGAGGAGTGGCGGAGCGCGATTCCACATACAGGCTCGACAGAGGTGCACGGAGCGCAAATGCCGCAATAAAGGGACATATGGAGCGCAGCAAACAATTCGATATAATGCCAAAATTCTACTTCATAAACTACATAGAGGCACACGAGAACTATCCAGTCAGCAGGGATATAATACAGGACAAATGGCTATACATGAGCGGCATATTGGAACTAGACGATCGCACAAAAAAGGAGCTGCACAAAGCATATCTAAGGAGAATAGGATACCTTGACAGGATGGTGGGAAAAGCTCTGGCATCCATGAGGGAAAGCGGGATACTGGATGATGCTCTTGTAGTGTTCCTGTCAGACCACGGCCAATTCTTCGGAGAGCACAGCCTTCTCTATCACTCCCTAACGCCTTACAATGAGGTATCCAACGTGCCTCTCATATCAGTACGCTTTAAGAATGGGAAACCGCTGAAAGAGGGAAAAGTGGTCGAAGAGCCGGTAAGCTTGGGCCGCATCGGGAATGCGATAGGAAAGGTGGTAGATAACAGCTATCAGAACCTGAATGGGCATATGTTCGGGGACGTATATTCTGAGCATACCGGGATAAGCGAGGGCTGGGACGAATACCTTCTCTCAAAGCTAAGGAGAAGGTCAAGCATCGCAGACATGATATACCGTGCAAAGCTGCGCAGCAACTCCAAGGCAGTTGCGATATACGGGAACAAGCTAAAGCTCATCCATTTTTACGGAAAGGGAAAGGACGAGATGTACACAATAGAAGACAGAAACGAGGAATGGAATATAATAAGAGCGCATCGCACAGAGCAGAAAGAAATGATAAGAAGATATGCGAAGTATTTATCTAGCCATACCTCTCTATCGATTTGACGTATTTTTGGCTGCAGACACTTGCAGGAAGATTACCTGTCTTTTCGCATATAGCGGCGGTATAAAGGTTTGCTGTGCCCAAGATCTCCTCAGTTATCTGGCTCTTCGGATTGCTCAGAATCCCAACAATTGCGGTCCAGTTGTCTCCGCCTATCATCTGCGGGTTGATTGCGATGCCTACCTGCAAGCTCGAGTTCCCAAAATCTATGAATGGGATGGACGAGCCCTTGTCGTAGTTAGATAAGATCGTACTTTCTGAAGAGTTTAAGCTCTGAAGCGGATAATAGAAATTTATTGCAGGATCTGGCTTGTTTGTTGCAGTCTCTATAGGTATGAAGGAAATATAGTTGCTCGTGTAAGTAGAGTTATAAAACGTCAGTGTGGCCGTATTTGGGAACGCATCTACGGCGCTAGACGTCATGTAATGCAGGTTAGAGAAGCTTCCAAACCGCATAAGTGCTATAGCAAGCGCCCATCTTGCGACAGCGCAGTACGGGCAGTATTCTGCGCCTATATAAAGAATCTCAGGTTTTCCATTGAGCGTAAGCGGCGTACCGTTTATCTTTGAGTACCCATTATTTGACGCAAAGGCGGTGCTTATGTTGTTCGCCAATGATTGATTGTTAGCCGCACCGTAGAGTGCAGAGTAAATGCTGCCGTTGAATGGCTTCCCATCAAAAAGGTTTGCTGTTGCGTTGCTGAGGTGGGGAATAGGCGCAAACTGCGTATAAAAGACATACGCAGCTGCAATTATGATAACTATTATTATTGCGACATATGGGAGGTTCTTCTTGTTCAATGAAACACCTGACGCATATTTCTTGCTATATTATTAACTCTTTCTCTTTTTAGAGATTATGTTGTTCGAATAGTACAATATACCGGCAATGGTCTTGTTGTCCATTATCACGTTCTTGCGTATCATCTCTTCTATGGTCTCCAAGCCAAGCTCACATACCCCAATCTGTTCATCGTCATCAAAATTTGTCTTCCCTCTAACGAGCCCCGAAGCAAGGAAGAATATCTGTTTCTGGGTGTATGTGCCAGGCGCAGGATAACCTACAAAAAGTTTTTTCATGAGTGTGGCTGAGTATCCTGTCTCTTCCCTAAGCTCTCTGGTTGCGGCTGCCTTATAACTCTCCCCACCATCCACATGTCCAGCCGGCAGTTCGTATATCCATCTGTTTATTACATGCCGATACTGTCTCTCCAGGACGATTTTGCCATCAGGCTTTACCGGTATGATCACAACAGCATCGTTCTCAGCCACTCTGATCATCTTGATATTTTTGCCGTTGTTTTTGACCGAATCTTCATAGACAGAGAGTATCCTGCTCTTATATGCTAACTTGCTCATAGTCCTTAATTGTAGACAAATCTATAAATATAATGCAGTGGAATCTTTAGCAGGGGTTGTGGCGTAACCAGGCAGCGCAGTGGGCTCCAGATATTTGATATTAAGTTGAGCCTTTTGGGCGATGATGAGAATCTGGAAATATGAATAGTGAAGTAACCTGCTGGTCCGGGTTCAAATCCCGGCAACCCCAACCACATCATGGGGTTATATATAGAAGGCACAAATGTCCCCATATTTTGTCGTCGAAGCTAAAATCTGTCATCGTAAATTCCATATTTCTTAGAGGTGTGTTTCTAAGATAGTTTTAGCATGGAGAAGGAACCGATAAAGGCGTTATTTTACTAGATCAAATGGCAATTTATACGATTTTACTAATTCTATCCTTTTACCCGCTTTTTAAACAAGGCAAAGCGTTTAAGCTTGCTACACTAAAGTGATATTATGGCTTACACTGTAGAATTAACAAATGATTTTGAAAAGGAGTTCAATAAACACCATAGAGACAGAAAGGAATGGCTGCAACACATAATTGAAAGATTGGAGCAAAACCCCGAATTTGGGAAGCCATTAAGAGGAAGACTTTACGGGATCTGGCAATTGAGAATGGATCCTTTCAGGGTTTGGTACGAGATTGACGGCAAGAAGGTCATTATAAAAGTAATACTTCACAAAAAAGAGGCGGAAAGGCGCTATTGAAGTTCCTTCAGGAAATCCCTCGCACGCCTGACTCTTCCATGCGTTATGTCTTGGTCGCTTTTTGCCAAGTGCTCCATCACATATTCGTTTTCGAGGGTTTCTATCGTAGCCTCTAAGCTCTCGACATCCGATTTTGGTATGGTTATCAACTTTACAGATTTGCCATTCATCTTACTCACTTACATAGTTACTTAGTAGACATATGGATGTTCAGATTTTAATAACTATCGGTAACAAAGAAAAATATGATGGTAGTATCGGAGAGCTAACACGAAAACAGATTATTATCAGTGATATAGAACACATCAGCAAAGAGTCGAATAATCTAGAGGAAAGCGAAGTTATCGGTGTTTCAGATAACGATTACGTTATCTATGATGGCAAAACAGAGTAGAAGATAGCAGATGCTATCAAGAATATGACAACAAAAGATGCTAGACGTATTGGGTTGTCAAAAATGCAGATGTTCAGGTTGAAGAAAAAGGCAAAAGGAGGCAAACGATGACATTAAAGAATAAGACAGTAAATAAACTTGCAAAGATATTGTAAACGTATGGACATGGAAAAGCTCAAAAAATTAGGAAAGCACATTCTCATCGTATTTGTCGGAGGTGTGATCCTTACAGTACTAGTATTTTTACTCTTAGCAGTTAATTCTCATTTTTCGGATGTGCCAAACTACTTTAATAGTCAGAGTTTTGAAAATACCTTTTATTTTGTGTTGACCATCTTTCTTATTTTGATGGCTATTGATGTAGTATTTATCTTGATAGAGCCGTTTGGAGCAGATTCTCTAATTGATTTTATAATGGGACATATCCCTAGATAGAAAATCTACTTTCTCAGTCCTTGTCCACGCTAAAACTATGTAGAAGAAGGTAACATTTGAGGCTTCTATATATAACCCCCCAACCACATCATCCAATAACGTATTTATTGTTTTTTAACAAAACAAAACCATGGATGGAAGGCAGAACGGCGTTACGATATCCGGACTAGGATGGGTTCTTGCTGGAGTCGTGACACTAAGCGTATGGAGGATAACCAAGACAGAGGCGCTCCAATATACGAACCACCCTGGGATTCTGCTGTTAGGTATCATAGTGCTTGCATCAGGGATCCTTCTACTGATTTTCAGAAAGAGAATCAGTCTGATGATGGAAAGATATGGAAAAAGATAGATAACCAAAACAAACCAAAAAGCACAAACTATAAAAAGACGAGACAGAAATGGTTAGGGTAGTTGATATAATGCTTACGGGAATAGACCTGATCCACTCAATCATAATAGGGGTAGTGCAAGGAATATCCGAATGGCTCCCGATAAGCAGCAAGACGCAGATAATTATAGCTTCAGAATATCTGCAACATCTTACCTACTCCGAGGCCTACACATTCGGACTCTTCATGGAGATAGGCACCGTCTTTGCAGCAATCATATATTTCAGGAAGGATATCATCACTCTAATAAATGCGCTTCTCGGAAGGAGCAACAGGTACGGAAAAAACCTTCTCATATATGTTGTTGTAGCAACTGTCATGACAGGAATAATAGGAGTCCCACTCTATCTTGTTGCGGATTCTATACATGGGATCGCCGCAGGTATACCAATGCTTATAATCGGTTTTGTCCTGATCGGAGATGCAATACTAATAAGGCATTCACGAAAGAGAGCTAAGAGTAAGAACCTGAAGAAGTTCGAAAATCTAAAGACAAGAGATTACTTCATTTTGGGGGGCGTGCAAGGGATTGCCGCGCTTCCAGGAGTAAGCAGATCTGGAATAACAACAAGCGCACTGCTCCTGATGGGCACAGAACCTGACGAAGCGTTTAGGCTTTCTTTCCTTATAGGTATATTTGCAAGTGCAGCTGCTGCAGCCATGACGATAATAATAAGCAAGGGTAATGTGATAGCGTCACTTGCAGGAATTGGCACGGTCGGCCTCATAATAGCGATGGTTGTTGCGATAATAGTCAGCCTTTTCTTGATAGACTTCCTCATAAAGGTTGCAGGAAAGGCGAAGATCGTATATGTAACTGCGGGATTGGGCATACTCGCAATAAGTTTTGGTCTTGTATATCTGATCTTGCATATTTGACATTCAATTATTGGCTGAAAATACCTGTATGGCATAAGCCTTCAGTTGTTGCCAAAGCCGTCCAACATAGATGAGGCCGTTTGTATGGAAAATGAACATAAGGCATGGCTCCTTTGCGAAGACCTGCTTGTACGCATACGCGATGAGTTCGCAAGCGAGGCGATAAGCATACTTGACAAGGAAGTAAATTCAGGAAACATAGAAGTGAACGGGACGGTAAGCAGTGCGCCGGAACAAGACCGCGAATATGAGAAAAAGATGATGGTGATAGGCAATCTGCTCAAGGAAAAGGAGGAGCTGCGTTTGAAGTATGCCAAGTATATGGAGGACAACCAGGAAGACAACCCAAAGATACTGGAGCGCATCGAAACGCTGAAGAAGTTCCTGCTTTCAATAGAGAGCATATCGATACTTATGGGATATGTGAATGAGATCGACGCATGGATAAAAGAGGTATCAGAAGAGGTAAAGGAGAAGAACGTATCTGATATACTAGGGAAGACCCTCCGCAACTCTGCAGAACGCAAAGAGATAATGCAGCGGGTTCTATCCAAAAAAAGGTTCGTCGAGGAGGGGATAATAACAAAAGAAGAACATGGACAGATAAGCGCCGCGGCAATGCTTACCTCGTCTTATAGCCAACCGCAAGAGTAATCAGACTCAAAGAAAGGCATTGGAGGCCAATCAGCAGGTTAAAGGAACACCGCGCAATTTCCAAATCACGGCGTGCTGTACCCAGAGGTCCACGAGCTCGTGAAGATTACATTGGTAGGAACTCCGTTGTTGTTGTTTCCAGAATAATCGTTCGCGTTCCCGTTGAGCGGCCACCAGCCTACGAGGTTTTGGATGTTTGTAGGGGCGCCGCCGATTCCTTCCTGATAGAGTGCAGTGATCTCTGGTTGAGAGAGGGAGGTGTTGTAAATCTGAATGTTACCTATTAAACCATCCATTACCGTATAACTCGGTTCAACGCAAGTAGGACATACTGCGCCTATTGTAACGTTATTTTCAGTTCCGGGTTTGGTATATGAAAATGTACAAGCCGGAGTTACATTTCCATTAAGATATAATGCTGCGTTATTACCTCGCGTGCGCTCTGCGACGAAATACCATCTATTTAACTGCATATTGAAACTTTTGGCACAGACAGACGTAGTGCTTGTCTCGTTCCTCAGCCAGAACCATAAACCAGCCGATGCCGTGTAATCCGGATACGTATTTGGGTAGCTCTGTAACATTATCATACTTCCACCACCATTGTTAGTTGACCATCCGTAGTTGCCCCCGCTTCCCGTAAATCCAGATTCATACACCCATCCAGTTATAGTAATGTTATTCTCGGGGATGTTACGTATATTAGAAACCGCTATCAAGCTGTTTATACCACCAAAACTTGCAACATACTGCGGTATCTCGTTGACGGTGCAGGTTGGTCCAACAGCCGACACGAAGATGTTACTGCCCGGTCCATTCGGTCTCATTATCTGGCAGCTGCCAGGACTTGCCTTCGGAGCAAACGTGTAGGGGTTGAAGAGGTTGAGGGAGAAGAGCGCCACCATCACTATCGCAATTATGAGTATCGCCCACCCGTAAGTCATCAAATATTCCATCGCGGACTGCGCTTTCGCGATAGATTTTTGTTGTTTTAAGGAAGAGTTTATCGAAGTTGAATCTAAATTACCTAGATAGAGAGAGCTATGCTTTTTGCGCGGTTCCTTGTGTGTGTGTGTGTGTGTGTGTGTGTGTGTGTGTGTGTG
>JAJYTZ010000022.1 GCA_021792775.1 Microcaldota archaeon | reverse complement strand
CGATCTTCTCCCAGTTTGAGGGCGCCTGCTCCATCTTGCTTTCTTCCTCTTCTGGAGGCATCTCCAGCTTGAATGTGTATTGGAAGAGATTTGCGGATATGTAACCAGTCACGTAATAGAGGCCATTGACATTCTTTATTATTGAGCTCTGCTCCTTTGACATCCAATAATTCTCTGCTACCTGGAATCTCATCCCTATGGCTGACATGATTAGCGGAAAGACTATCGTATCCGCAAAACCCATCATAAGTACGAAGATTGCAGTAATCATGACGAATATCATTGCGATTATGTAGTAGATGCCTTTGAAGGACGAACCGAAGGCGAATCCCAGTACCACTACAAGGAAGGAGATTATTATGAAGATCAGCTTCTCCGGATCAAACGTCATATCACCTCTTCCTCTATGCTTTTCGATATGTTCTCTGCCATCGTAGAGTATGGCATCTGATACTCCGGCTCTATGAACCTGAGGACCTCGCTTCCTGTTATTAGAGCGGGCTGTACTCCGAAGAGCGTTCCGATTCCAGAGATCAGCTCTCTTCCGTGCTGCTGCGCTATACTGACCGCCTCAAATTCGTTGGTCCCGGAGGCAGTTACAGACGCATAGGATATCTGTTCGTATGATATGTTTGAGTTTACACTGTCGAGTATGTTCCTCCACATGGACAGCTTGCCTTTGATTCTATTCAGCTCCTCGGGGCTGCCTCCTGACTCAACTATCGAAGACTCCTCGTTCTCCGCCTCAGTTATGCTTTCCCTGAGCTGCTGTATATATAGATCCTTGTTCATTACAAACATTCCGGTGGTGTATCGCGCTATGTTCCTGCTCTGGCCGACAAGCCGTCCCACCATCCTTGCGAAATCCACCCTCTCCTCAATCTTCATCTCTGTGGAGGACCTGTATACAGGTATCTTTATGTATATAGTCGCATTGTAGCCGTCGCCCGACTTTACCACAAGAGCGTCTTTCGAGGTGGAGAACATATATGGAGGTTCGGAGTTTACTACCACGTTCTTCGACCTGTGTTTCAACATCCCTATCATGAACTCTGAGTAATCTTTAAGAAATATCGCAAATATGTCGAGGAGAAGTCCGATTATGAATAATATTATCTTGATCGGGTATGGAAGCTGAGTTGGTGGAATCACTGCTGATACTGCGACAAATCCCGCGGATACTACGACAAGTATTATGAATAGCAATATCTTAACATTCATCCCGGCACCTTATACTATTATTTGTTTCATATCTTTATATCTTTTGCGGGTCAGATAAAGGATCTGACCTTGCCGCTCATGTTTGACGCACCGCCTATGAAGGCGGATACCTGCACCACGAATACGTAGACAACCGCTATGATTAAACTAGGATAGAAGAAAACCAGAAACCAGAAGGATGCGATTGCAGAGCTGGCGCCTTTTATTGTTGTTGCGAGGGGGGAATTCTGCTCGAGGCCATTTGTTATGAACCCATTGTTCTGTGAGAACAGATTTATCTGCGATGCGGTATTTGTAAACTGCTGGTTTATGCTCGGGGCTGTGAAGTAGTATCCGACTGAGAACATAATAGGCATAACTATATAGAAAGCCATGCCGAGAGCTATCAGCATCCCTCCCAAGGCTCTTGTAGGTATAAATGCCCTGAAAAGTACGCCGGGTATTATGAATACAGGTATGGATGCTGTTGCAAAGAATATTATGAGATAGTATTCTGAGTAGAGGGCGATTATCCCGTCCGCAAGAAGCTTGGATATCTCCAAGGTTGGAGGGAGCACGAATACCTCGTAGAGAAATAGTGGTATCTGCAATATGGAGTTTAATAGGTTTACAGATGCACCGGTTAACGAATTGCCAACCTGAAGGTCTATTGATGCGACAAGCGACCCTTTTAGGTATGTGCTGAATAACGAGGCGTATAAGCTCTCTGCTTGGTTGATTGTCGATTTTATTAGGAACAGGGATGTGGCGTATGGATTGAGTTGCCCGGCAAAAAATGAGGGAATGAAGCCAAACATTATGGCGCATACATACAGAAATGCAAGTACAATTATCGCAGTTGCGAAAGCCTCATATAACTCCCCGACCCCAAAGTTTCTGATTTTCTGGTTCTTAAATACAATACCGAAGACAAAGATGACAGCAGCTATGGATATTGATATACCTATTGCGATTATGCCCAACGGCAGATAGTGTGCCCATTCTGAGTATATCTGCTGGTTTATCGGGCAGTACCATGGAGCGGAGCCAGATATCAGGGAGGCGGCGGAACTTGGCAGCAATCCGCACCCTGTTGTGCCTTGTGACTGTGCTAGTGCTGGACCGAAAGATAGGACCAGAGCCAGAACCATAACCACAACAATAACAATCTTTTTCATATCAGACCACTCAGAAGGACCAAGAACGTCGTTTTTTCTCCTATAGCACTTGAAAAGTCAGTTATAAATGTTTCCAATACTACAAAATTCAGCATCGGAATTACTGTGAGCCCCAGAACTATATATCCAAATGCTTTGAAAATTTCTATTATGAATTGTAATGTTCCGTTAGCACCACTATTGAAAAAGGCGAGGATGCTTAAGAATGTGGCGGAGCCAGCACCCACGCCTAGTAATGAGGTTATAAATGTAAGCAGCGTCGTTACTACCAACGGAAGGTTGCTGAGCAGCGATGTGAAGGCGGTCGACATGCTGACTATTATGAAGCCATATGTTATGCTCACCATTAGCGGATATACTAGGCCGAGGCCCAAACCCATTGATATCAGAATGCCGCTAAAGGATCGTGAGAAGCCGAACACCCTCGCAACAAGTCCGATGGTTATGAATGTAAAAAGGAAGAATATTGAAAGGGAGAGAATGATGGCTTGCGTATAAGAGATGAGCATGGCAAGCATAAGAGCGGATATTATATCGACCATAGACGAGAATGCGGAGGTTGAGAAGAGAGATTTCAGCTCTGTGGATAAATTGAGACCAATGCTGAAAACTGTCGGCTCGGTAAATCCCAGAGAGGCGGATATTTTAATTCCGGGAGATAAGCCCTCTATGAACGAAGCGACGATAGAAACATCCAATAGGGTTGATGCATAACTGTTGAATGTTGACATATCACACGACCCGAGCTCAAACACGTTCAGAGAAGATGTGCATTGTGATGGAAGCAGACCTAAGGCAGAATATCCGTTTTGCGGGTTGATGAAAAATATGTATGCAAGGCTGGAGAACGCTACAAGAAGTACGAGTGAGAGTATCCCTTCGTATATCTGGTTTTTTGTCCATGCAGCAGCATTTTGATTTTTTATCATTATGCTAAGCTCATATGCAATGACAGAGACGGTAATCACCACCAAGAGCGCAACCGCAGCAATGGATATTCCATATGAGATATTGAAGGTTTGCGGCTGGGCGCCTGCTAGAGAGACAAAAAACATGGCAATTAAGAATGAGACCGCAAAGGCCAACCAATCAGTCCTTTTTAGTTTCATATCAATTTGCCCAAAACATTTGCACCAGTAAAGCTTGGAGCCCCGAGGTAGTCACCGACTGTTTCTGCAAAATCGAAAGATAGGATAAGGGATATTATCACAGAGAAGAATGAGTATACGCTGGGCGCAGCAATCTTATCGGCAAACCATTGAAGTATGCCGGAGTTGGCGCTTTGTCCAAATATTCCGCTTACCTCAGAAGAAACCTGAGATATAGCTGATGTAGGGGAGGCATGCATATTTGGGGGTTGGACGCTTGGAGGCGCCACATTGGTGGTATTCCCTACACCAAGCATCAGAGTGAGCACAACCGGGAAGAAGACATAAAATCCTACGAATATTCCAAGAAATGCACCTCCTGCAGCGCGAGTCCACGGAATTGTTCTTAAAACTATACCGGCAAACAAGAATATCGGAAATAGGCTATATATCAGTACTATAAATAGGATTACTGCCAGATCCAAAACCAATGTGATAGTGAATAATGACATAACAAATTTTATCGGAGTGAGTAAAAGTGATAGTCCTGCGAAAGGAGTAAAGCTTATACCGACCTTTAATCCAACGCCGACAACGCCTATTGGAATCATGACTGCAGCGTTCGCCCCTAATTTTAAATTTGTGATTAGGTTAGTGAGTGTAGATACGAGGTATACGATTAGTATGCCTGGTATTGTGGCTAGAGAGGAAGCGGATAGGTATGTGCATGCGGTCATAAACCGGTTCCCGCTAGAATACAGAGAATTTATACCGAACGATGATCCTAGGAAGACCGATATGATTAGAACAGTAAGGATGATCTCTCCCAGTTCTATTTTAGAGAAATTTATCAGTTTTTCGTACTGAATGGCGTACCCTATTCCGTATACGGCTCCGAGAAGAAGAAGCATCACTAATATTATAAGGAAGCTTATCCCTACTAGATTATTCAGGTTGGCGCTGGTTACGCCGGTGCTCGGAGACAACAGGCCAGAACAGAAACCTGAGGTAAGGGAAGTAAGGGAGGTAGGGGTTGATTGAGATGCGGAATACCCGATGATTTGGCTGAGTAGTATTACTCCAATCAAAATAGGAAGTATGCGCATCTTTCCTATCAAAAGGGCTTTTATCTTCATATCAATCTACCTAGTCCAGCAAGGTTTGTATCCCCGCCCATCAGACCTGACAAACCCAATATTGCCGCAAGCGTTATAATTATATTGATTATTGGAAGCCAGTACATTATTATCCCTCCAATTCCATAAAAATCGAAGAGGTCAAATAAGATTGTTTGTGCGGATGTTGATGAGCAGCTTGAGAATCCGATATTGACATCAGGTATCGAACCTCCGGTAAATGCAACTATCTGGTTTATCTGCGATACAAGTGGAACGAGAGAGAGAGTAAACTGCGTTGCCTCACCCACTATCAGGCTCCCTAGCGGAGGCCAACACCCGTCTTTTTGGGCTATCTTTTGTATGTTTGGGAGGACAAAGAAATCGAGCTTGTACGTAGACTGCAAGGTATTCGATAGGAGTATGCTGTTCGCGTCTATCGGGCCTGATGCAATAGGTACATTCGGACCGTAAGAATTAGAGTATATATTAAGCTGTGCATAGCTGGCTGGGTTGGAAAGCGTAAGGTATTCGATAGATAACACAGTCGGATATATGAAGACCATACCGATAGCTATTGCGATGAGCAAACCGCCAATCTTCCTTGTAAATATGGTGGTGCGAAGTACGATTCCTCCAAAGATTAGGTATGGCCATGCATAAAGTGATATCATCAGTATTATAAGAGATGCCATGTTCGCTTCCATGCTAAGCGAGATCAGAGCGCCGAGAGTTCTCATCGAATCGTAAACCATTCTGAAACCGCTATCAGGAGTTATAAACCCCTCCAGGGGAACTACAAACCCAATTCCGTCTATTACAGTAAATTTTGAGTAGAATCCCACATACGCCTCCACCACAAACAGGCTGTTGAGATTAATAGCTATCTGATTAGTAAGATTGGCATCTAAGACTCCGGCAGCAGCAAGAGGATAATCTATATGCGTATTTACACTGCTGCCTGAAAGAGAATTTACATAATAACATAAACCGGGATACTTCGGATCGGTAGAGCTCAGCAGCGAACCAGATCCGCTGCCGAGTATATATAGACCTGAGTTGGTCTCTATTTTTGAACATAATGATGAAATAGAACTCTGACTCATCAATTTTGTGCCGTTAAGCGACGTGTATAGCGCAGTGGATAATATCGTCAGGGAGTATATCACTACAGCGATCAGTATCAGAGTACCTACCATCTGTGTGAATTCTCCAAGTGCTGAAGCCTTGATACTTTCATTATTTATTAGAATGCCTATAACATACCAGACTGATATTATGCCTGAGCTTATAAGTAAGGCTGCAAATGCAAGCGGTAGGAGATTTCCTGCTTGGGGTATTACTGCGTTAAATATGATATCGAACATATGACCACTATAGCGCGTTCCAGAACCTTACCTCTCCCAACCCTGCATTTAGTGCCTTTGCAAGGCTCGAAGCGAAACCTATCGTAATCATAAGGTCTATACCGACCATGAATATACCCATAAATATGTACTTTGCGATGCCGGATGTTACTCCCTGCGCCTGGCTGAAGATACCAACCGGGGAAATAGTGCCGAGGTTCTGAATAACCGGACCGGCGATTAAACTCGAGATGCTCGGAGATATAAATCCGCCGAACGTACTGCCTTTATAGCTATAACTAGTTAAAGATGAAAAGAAGGATTTTGGTATGGGTAAGGTAGTAAATTCTGAGCTAAGGCAGTTCGTACAGGAGTAGAGAGGATTGCTTGGGCTAAATGCGTAGGATACGACATAACTGTTCATCATTATCATCATAGGATATATTATATAGAAGGCAATTGCTAGTGCCAGTATCGCATTTCCCGCCTCTCTAAGTCCGGGGTTCCCAGCGCCGGCAAAGGATATTGATCTTAGAATCAGTGCAAATGGTAACAAAACCGTAAAGGCGAGGGACTGTATGAATGGAAGGGATATCCATTGCAAGAATAGAGAGCCTATCATTATTATCAGTATCTCTGAGAATATATCTATGTAGAGCCCTGAAAAAGTATTGAACATTGTTGCTAGGTCGAAACCACCGGAAAAGGATATAGAGAGAGAAACGATATTGTTTTTAAAGCCTATTGGGGGGAAGTCACTGCCAATGCGTTCTAGTATGGCGCCGTATATTGCGTAGCTGATGCCTGTTGTATATATGTAGCTGAGCAGGCCCAGCCCAGAATTTATAGAGAGCGATTCGAGATAATACTCGGAGTATTGGAAAGGATTAAGGTTCGGGGTTTTCAATAGTGAAGCGCCCATGCTGCTGGCAATGGAGCAGGTAGTTAGTGATGCTGACAACAAGACCAATATTATGATTATGCTTATTGCTAGCTGGGTTATCTCTACTTTTGACATTTCGTGGATTAATGAGCTGGCCCTAGAAGGCAGGAACCTTGAGGCTGCATAGACTAGTCCGATAACCGTGAAACCTATAAGGATTACGAGGAAGTTCAACCCAAGCCAATTTGAGGTATAAGCACCTCCGAGAGTGCAGCTATTGGATGATTGTGGGAAAGATTGCCCTGCAGCTATTCCTAAGATTATCATAGCTAGCAATACAGGTATCAGAACCATTACTTTGCTTATGCGTTTCATGCAATCTTGAATTTTCCTATTCCTAACTTTACCGATCCGCCCATTAGTTTTGCTATGTTGTTTGTGGCTATTATGCCGATGAGCAAATCAATCGCTATGAGTATAAACTGCAGAATATCTCCAACAGCATAATATGTGGAGATATTTAATACGGTGAATATACCAAATGTGGGAGAATACAAACCTATCAGATACGCCCCGAAAGCGCCGAAGTCCTTTACCACCAAATTAGCTAAATTGCTGAGTATGTTCTCAACAAAGCTGAACACAGTTGGATATTTTTGGGTGGGAAGGTAGTTCGCAGGGGGATGCAGTATGTTGTTCAGATAATTGGTTATAGGGATGTTTACCAGCACAAGCAGAGCGGGATATATCAAGCAGAAACCTATTCCCATGGCGATAAACGTTCCTCCGAGTCCTCTAAGGAATGGTATCGCCCTTAAAACAATGCCTATCGGTATCAGGCCTATGAGACCGACTCCTACTATTATATAAAATGTGTAGCTTAAGACCCCAAATAATATGTCTACAGGGATTATAATAGTATCTGTTAATGCATTTAGGAAAGAGAAACCCCCTCTAGAACGTGATTCTAGTATACTGCTCACATATAAGTCAGCTTGTGCGCCAGTCACTAGGCTGATTGCTTCTATATTTACTATCCCGATATTGACGCCTACGCCGATTGTATCCACAAGTCTGATGTTAACGCTTTTTAGTGCACCGACACCGGCAGACACTCCGCCAACGACATAGGTTGCTTTTATGCTTTTAGTTAGGGTCGGAGTTATATAACTGTTATATGCAGTTGACCAGAGACCATCAAAGTTTGATAAAAGGTTGGAGAGGCCAGTTGAACCTGTTGCTGGAGTTCCTCCCGCAAGCGCCAATGATATCCCGCTCATTATTACGAGGATGGATATGATAGAGCCGAATATGATAAGCGACTTTATTGTTTCGTATAGCTCTCCCTTGTACCACCCTTCGAGGCGTTTGATTCCGAGTGTCTTTGAGGCGATGTATGCCAGCGCTACTATCGCCAGAGAGAGAAGGATTCCTACAATTACCAAGCCGAAGAAGAGCTGGAACGCGCTACTGGTGCATGCGTTTATCGTTGCTTGCGAGGAGAGATTGCAGTTTATTATGCCTGTAAAGAAAAGTGGTTCAGCTAAAACGGAGGCGTGACCAAGAGGTAGAAACACTGATGCAAACAGGATTGATGCAATGGTGTGTTTCAGCATGATTTATATGAGGATATAAGCTATATAAGCCTTGTTTTGTTTCTCTCGCATCTATCCCTTGAGCATGTCGTACCTATTTATGTACATCTCCCCTTGGAGTATAAGCAGGAAGGGAAGTATTAGTACAGAATCAACAATCAGAGTCACATATCCCGAGAGCTGTGAACCCAACGGAATAAACAGGAGATCTGAAACAGTCAGTAGCACTATCCCAACCGCCAACCATAGGAGAAGGTATCCGAAGCGCTTCGATGTGAATGAGAGGCTTGAGCTTATCGCGTGCTTTACCTTCTTCTCATCTATGACTATAGATGAGGGCGCATAGAAAAAGAAGGGAGTAAGGAGAAGAGCTGCGATGGCGGTTACAATGCCAGCAACACCTCCTGCCGCGTAGTATGAGATTGCGCTGATTGCCATTAGTATGAATGTGAATAAGAAAAGGATAAGGAATACGTTCCCTGTATATTTCTCAAGCGCGCGAATCACCTCGCTGCCTATCTTTACCCTTGTCTTCCTGTACTTTATTGTTATGTTTATCATGACTATTGCAAAGCTGAGGAAAAGGATAGAGAACATAGTGGATACTATAATGATTATGATATTGACTGCCGTTAAATTTAGGAATATGCTCGCGGTGCGCACAAATTCTGAGCCGAGATCAAGGTATGTCGGAAAGGAAGATAATACAGGAATCAGGAAGGCGATGACAAGGGAGATGGCCGAGAAGGCAATCAGCTCCAGATGCCTCGAATATGTTTCGAAAGCATTATGGAGCACGTTTGCCATTCAGCCTACCTTGACCATTATAAGCCGCCGAGGCCGCCGAAACTACCACTGCAGACAGAAGCAGAAAATCCGGTAGTACCGCTGCTGTTAGCGAACAGGCCAACAAGGTATGGCGCGAGCAACACTATTACTATGCCGACTATCCCTCCTATAATCATCGTCCATGAGTAACCCTGCAGTTTACCTCTTGTCTCTCCAGGCACCATATGCGCACCTGCATAGAGTATTCCGCCAAGCACTATCAGCACAAGCGCTATTACAAACACTAAACTGTGTATGGCAAAGTATATACTGCATAGTGTACCCTCAACCGTGCTAACCCCGCTTGACGTGCCTGTTCCGATGCCGCCGAACTGAGCTGTAGCTATAGACAGAAATCCGAGCAGCACTGGCAACATAATAAACAAAAGCCGAAGTCCATTCGACACATTTATCTTGCTAAATCTTTTATTCATCCTATTACCTCTTACAGGACTTTTAGCTCAAATCTCATTTATATATCTTTCGGTAGAACCTTAATATGTTCTCTTTGTTGGTGTGTTTACGAGGATTCTAGGGATATGGGATGGTCATGATTCTGGAGCCGCTCTGGTCGAGGACGGTCGTGTCATTTTCGCATCTAATGAGGAACGCTACACGAAAAGGAAGCTGGAGGTCTCTTTTCCTTATAACTCCATAATCGCCGCTCTTTATCATTCCGGACTCAAAGCCAAAGACATAGAACACATCGCCTTCTCAACAACAGAGTTCACAAAGACTTTGGAGCGCGTCTTTCCCCACATGAAGGAAAGTTACTATGCATTCAGGAGGAGAAAGGTAAGAAAGCCGCATTTTGAGGACTTCAGGCATAACCTGAAGTATACACTGACATCGGTTGGCGTGCTGCCGATGTGCACGTACCTCAGCAAGAGCATCATATCAAAACAGCTTAAAAGGATGGGCTTCGAAAGGTTTAGGCTATACACGGTCGACCACCATACAGCGCATGCGGCTTCTGCCGCATTCACGTCAGGCTTCGGAAAAGCGCTTGTGATAACGCTTGACGGTCTTGGGGATGGACTCTCTGGAAGCATCAGCATACTCGATAATGGAAAACTTGAAAGGAAGCTGAGCATACCTGCCAGAGACTCTCTCGGGATTATTTATGAACAGACGACAAACGCCCTTGGGATGCGCGAGCTCGAAGACGAGGGCAAGATTATGGCAATGGCCGATTACTCTTTTCCGTTCGACTTCGAAGATAACAAGCTCAAAGGGCTTATAAAAGTGAGAGGGACATCCCTGATCGCAAGCTGCAACCCTAGAAAGCAGTACTCTTTGATAAAGGATGTTGCATGGCAGACACCCCGGGAGCAGGTTGCTTACATGGCGCAGCAGCTCCTTGAGAATGCGGTAGTGAAGCTTACAAGCAACGCGATAGACAGGTTCAGTATAGGCAATGTTGCCTTTGCCGGAGGAGTCTTCTCCAACGTAAAGGCGAATATGAAACTCAGATCCCTCGAGGCCATGAAGAGATGGTACGTATTCCCGCATATGGGCGATGGGGGATTGGCTGTTGGCGCGGCGCTTTACGTAAATAATATGATTGACGGGACGGACAGTTTTGATTTCAGCGCCTACCTTGGCGACTCTTACAGCGCCGAAGAGACAAAACATGCGCTGAAGGCCGACAGATCGCTCGAATTGCATGACGACGTAATTGAGCAGCAGGCAAAACACGCGGCAGAGCTTCTCGACGAGGGCAACTATGTATTCTGGTTTCAGGACCGGATGGAATATGGGCCTAGGGCACTAGGTCACAGAAGCATACTTGCGCCTAGCAGCGACGAAGAAGCTAAAGAGAAACTGAACCTCTACGTTAAGAGGAGGGAATGGTTCCAGCCGTTCGCCTCTTCGATACTTGAGGACGATCTTGCACGCCTTGTGGAATACGATGGAAAGGGATTAGACCCTTACATGACTAACGCTTACCGTGTGAGAGAAGATGTTTCAACGCAGATGGTCTCTGTGGTCAATATAGACAAGACGACAAGACCGCAAGTGGTTCATAGCGACAGAAGTCCCTACTCTATGTTGCTGAAGGGAGTAAAAAGGCATACAGGCTACGGCGTCGTGCTTAACACAAGCTTCAACCTTCATGGCTTTCCAATAGTAAGGGATCCGGAAGACGCGGTGCGCACAATGAGGGAGACACGCACAAAGTACATGTTCATAAACGGTGTTACTGTAAGGAACAGGAGAGCAACTTGAGCGGCTTGTTGATCGGGAATGGGGGGATAGAGTACCTTATGAGTGCAAGCGTCCTGTGCGCGTTCGCCCTTACCCTCATCTTCGGTTACCTCTCCCGGAAGAGTTTTGCTCTTGAGATGAAGAGACTTGGGGTAAACAGGTTTCATATACTGGCTGCACTCCTCATCGTAGTTATGTTTGTGTCCGTTGAACTCGCGGTGGTCAAGCCCACACAGCAGCTCTTCTTTGACGATGCGATATACCAGGGAATGGCGCTGGACCTTCTCCATACCGGCCAGGCATGGATGTGCAACTACGGCACTCCTTCCAACTGCGTCTCAGGGCAGATATTCCACGAGCCAGTGGGGGAAGCCTTCAACATTGCGGTTGTGTTCCTTCTCTTGGGGGTCCATAGATATTCGGCTTATGCGACAAACCTATCCCTATCCGCAATCGCCGTCCTGTTTACCTTCTTCGTGGCCCTTCTGCTCATTGAGGATAGGAGAACTGCCCTCTTCTCCGAGGGCATCATGGCCCTTACCCCAATCCTGCTCGTATGGGCGATGCCCACTACTTCCGATATACCAATGCTCGCGTATTCGCTCATAGCGATATTCTCAATGCTTCTCTTTGTAAAAAGTAAGAGCCTGTATACATTCGGGCTTATGCTCTCGTCGATGGCTTTGCTTGTATATATGAAAGTGGATGCAGGCATTTTTGTCCCTTTGATAGTTGTCTCTTATCTAATACTCGACAACAAGAACACACGCGCATCTCTAAACTCGAACTTGAGGCTGTTTAAGAGGAATTTGTTTAACACCAAACTTCTTATGGTGCTGCTTCTTGTGATCCTTGTCGCGTCGATTGAAGTCATGTATGTTGCCTACGAGATACCTAACTCTAGCTTCGGAGCAAGCAGCTCCTCCGGGGTCAGCGTTTACAGAAGCTGCGGCAATGGCAAATACACAACCGCATACCAGAAGTTCTCCCTTGATTACTTTGATGCAAACATCTGCGCAAATGTGCTGTTCTGGTTCAATAATCTTGCCGGCAGGCAGATAGTGCAGCCTGCAGCTTTCACTGTCATGGGCATACTTGGCGCACTCGTCATGGCGATACGCGCCGATAAGAGGAGAACTCTCCTTTTTCTTGGAGCATGGTTCATGCTGTTCTTCCTTGTCTACACCGCCTTCTATGCGGGAGGGGTCGATTATGGGGTCGACTGGAGGTTTATGCTGAGCGTCATCGTGCCGGTAGCGATATTTGGCGGTTATTTCCTCTCATCGTTTACCTACTTTGCTGAATGGGGCGCATACAGAATCGGCATGCCAAAAGGCTTAACGATGTTTAACAGAAGTAACAAACAAAAAAAATTGGCGGTAGCGAAAGTGCGCAAGAGGAACAGAATTGCTGCTCTAAAAAAGGGCAGGGCCGTTGCGCGTGTTAATAGAGAGAATCGCAAGAGGCTCTTCCTTGCTGTCAGCGTGATTATCTCCGCTGTACTGATAGGATATCCCGCATATCAGCAGTTCCCGATAATAGGCATTAGTCCCTCGCAGATACAACAGGCTGGCGGTGCCCGCTATTATGAGAATTTTGTATACAACTCAAGCTACCTCATACCGAGAGGGTGCATTGTCCTGAGCTTTGATCCCGAGCTCTTCAATCTGAACGGACTCAACTCTTCCCAGATGTCATATTATTCGAATGGGACAGTCGATGGGAAAAGATATAGGTGCGTCGTTATAGACTATGGCTATTGGTGTTCTGCTGGTTACTCCAGCACCTGTGCTTCCTTAATGAACTCTTCTGTCCAGACAATCGCCTCTTCAACATACGGGAACGGAGCCCAATCTACAAAATACGGCTTCTATAAGATAGTATCCGCTGCGGGAAGAGGCTGATGTCGGAAACTTGGATTAGAGCAGGATGCCTGTCACAAGAAGGATCCCGAAGACTAAAGCGAACCGCAGACTTATCTGTGGCGAAGTCTGAGGCACATTGCGTGGCACCGTTATTTTGTTTATTATCAAGATTGCGTATGGTATGCTTGCGACTGTTATTATGGAATAAAAAGGCAGAATCCTGAAGAGTGAGAAAATTATTACAGAAGCATAGGACAGTACAATCAATGATCTGAATAGGATTCGGGACCGCTGCGCTCCGAGCCGCACGGCCATTGTCCTGAGCCCTGCATCGGAGTCTGCGCTTATATCCCGTATGTTGTTGGCGAGAAGTATAATAGCTATCACAATCCCCACGGGGATTGATGCTGCAAGTGCAACGTATGAAAACGTCCCAGATTCTACAAAGAAGGAACTCGCTGTAATTGCCGGGCCATATATTGCAAAGATGAGAAGTTCACCAAACCCCAAAGACTTTATACTCCTCTTTCCTGCGGTATAGAAGACTACCGCAAATACGCCAACAACCCCGGCGAGTATAACCAATGGGCCTCTGATGAGTGCTATATATACGCCGCATAGAGCCGCAAGGATGATGAATGCAGCCGAGATCACGAGCATCTGCCGCTCGGTGATTGCCTTCAAGATGAGCGGGTTAACTCGCTTCGTTGAATTGGTGTGTGACGGCCTGTCGAAGCCATGCCTGAAATCGAAAAAATCGTTCAGCACATTAGCGGCGAAGGTGAGCGAGATTATACCTACAACCATAAGGAGATAAAGCAAAAGATTGAAGTCTGTCGAGAGGGCGGTGCCGACAGTCACAGGTATGGCGCTTATCGGAAAGGACCAGAGCTTGATTATCGACATCCACTTCTTCGCCATGACCACCAGCACCGAAACCGATACCATAACCGACCACACGAGCAATCAGATTTGAAAGCTAGAT
>JAJYTZ010000021.1 GCA_021792775.1 Microcaldota archaeon | reverse complement strand
CAACGGCATTAGATATTTTGAGAAGCTCTGCATTATCGCTGCTGCCTGATCGCTTCATATGCTCTGCCAGCCTTGCCGCCCCTGCTTCCGCATTTCTTTTGCTAGAGTAAAAGATAAGGAGCTGCTTTCCTTTAGATAGGGTATCATCCAGCAGTAATATCTCTGGCACCTCTATTTTCTCTTTCGCCGATAGGCGTACCCTTGTCTCTTTTCCCTCATGAAAAAGATATGCTGTTCCTCCTTTTATTATTCCCTTCACAAGTTTAACCGGACGATAATCACTCTCTATGTACTTTGCGTTTAGCCAGTTTGCTATCTCCTTCGCATTGCCTATCGTGGCGCTGAGTGCTATCAGCTGGAGATGCATAGATCTCATCCTTGTCATTATCAGCTCCATGGTGGGGCCTCTGCTTGCGTCCCCTATCATATGCACCTCATCAAACACGACACATCCTACCTGATCCAGCCACGGAATCCCATGCCGTATAAGGCTGTCGAGCTTCTCTGTAGAGACAAAGAGCATATCATAATCTGAGAGCCATAGGTCGTTTGAGTCAAGGTCTCCCATAGATATCGCACACCTTATGTAAGGGTAATTTCGGGTGAACTCTGAATATTTCTCGCTCACGAGAGCCCTCATCGGCGCTATATACACGCTTTTCCTTCCTGACAGGATATTTCCAACACACGCAATCTCCGCTATCAACGTCTTTCCGCTTGCAGTAGGGGCAGATACGACGAGGTTGTTCCCATTAGACAGTCCGTCCCTTAATGCCATCTCCTGAGGAGGCGTAAGGCGTTCTATCCCTCTTGCAGACAGAGATTCGATGATCTCGTTGTGCAGTTTTCCTTTAAGTTCTGAAACAAGCATGTGTGGCACCCTGTCTGATACCGTCTCGTAATGCAATGATGGATACGATTGGCGACACCATGAATTGAAAGTTCGGGAATTTAACTTTTATCTCGGTATGAGATTAGCGGAACTGCGGATTGCAGCGTAGATTGTTGGATGAATTATGACGACAAATGTTCTGCAGTTTTACTGATTTCCAAAATCTTGTTGTGAAAGAAACAAAAAATGAAATAATGCTTTATATACTTTAAATAGACAGACCAATCGGCGATACTATGGCGACCAGATTAAAGGAAAATGTCGAGGATGCGGAAAAAGGGACAATGAAGATGCTGCTGTTTCGGATGGCTGAGGAACCAAAGACACCGAAACTCATACTTGCGGTGATGAGTAGAAATAGGGATAAGTACCTAAGAATGTTGGTTGCTGAGAACTCGCACACATCTGAACCCACACTTGGGAAGCTAGGTAGGGATGGGGATTATGACGTTAAAACCAGGGTTCTTGAAAACCCCAACACGCCGGATTCTACAGTCGTGAGCATGGTCAACGATGCGGATCAGCGTGTGAGTCGGGAGGCCGAAACTGTCCTTGGATGGAGGATTATGAGGGATATGCTCAGGGCATGAATAATGGCACGAATTCATACCTACCAAAGGGGTATGAATTATCTGCCGGTGAATTGACAAATCATATAGCAACCGACAAAAAGTAATCCTGCTCTCTAATCCAAATACATTTCAATCGGAATCAGGATAGAGACGCTTTTACAGTTGCAACATCGAACTTCTTCACAAAGCGGTCTGACAAGGATTCTAGGTAGCAAATATATAGCACATCATATAAATGCTTATGATTACCAAACAAAGTGCTACGATGATAAAAATATGATGTCAGCTTAACCGAATCTCACGAATAACATTTAAATATGTTTATTCTTATTAGTTTGTATCTTTTATTTGTTTTTAGAGCGAACCGCAGAAAAGAATGGTGAACCTATGATAACTAACTTTACTATGGACAAAATAGATGCGAAGATTGAGGAGATTGGTCTTCTACCGAACCAGAGATACCCGAAACTTAACATATCTATAGATGATGTTGAGACAAAAAATGAAAAGGTGGTCATCTCTTATACATTCCAGGCGGAATATAAGGACGGGGAAGGCGATAAGTCGAAGGACATCGGACACATAAAACTGAACGGTATTGTAGAGCTCGCGGAGGATAAGAGCAAGCAGGCTAAAATCGTAGAGCAGTGGAAGGAAAAAGGCAACCTACCGTTGGAAATAGCAGAAGAGGTAATTAACGGCTTGAATTTCAGGTGCAGTGCGACAGGTACTCTCGTCGCTTACTCGCTAGGGCTTATTCCTCCATTGGTAATTGGTCAGACAAAGATAAGCGAACCTTCTAAAAAATGATGTACTCGTTAGGCGGCGGTTTCACCGTCTGCCGCGTTGTCCATAAAGCGCTACTTCTCCGGGGATGTACATATTACAGTGACCGCATTTCCGTTGTTGGGATTCTCGCTGTAGTTGTTCGCGTTCCTGTTGAGCGGTCGCCAGCTCACAAGGTTCTGTATGTTAGTGGATGCTCCGCCTTTTCCTTCGTTGCAGAGTGCATTTATCGTACTTGAAGAGAGAATAGTTGGGCAAGCTCAATACCGATTAGGTTTTATATTTTTGTTCTCGTTCTCTTGTTTGATTGTGGTTTTGTGACCCGAATGATAGATGGTTTTCTTCTTGATGTGGATTACCTTATAAACGATGGTGCAGGTACAATACGTATTACTGTTAGAGGCGTCGATAAGGCATATGAGATATTTGACCCATCTTTCTATCCCTATTTCTACCTTGAGCTAGATTCCGGAATAGATGAGAATTCTATATCCATAAACATAAACGGCATAAAGGTAAGAGAAGTCGCAAACGAAAAAAGGAGCATATTCGGCAAGGAATCGAATCTCCTCAAGATCGTCTTATATAACCCGATGGATGTACCGGTTGCAAGCAAACATCTGAGCAGGTATGGGACGGTGTACGAAGCCGACATACCTTTTGCCAAACGATACCTTATCGATAAGGGAATATCGCCTCTCGAGCAATACCGTTTCGATGTTGAGGAAAAGGATGGACGCACACTCCTGAAGGGTTTTGACAAAAACGAGAATGGAATCGGAATTGGAAGCGAGAATATCAGTGTCATGTGCTTTGATATCGAGACATACAACCCTCTTGTTGCCTCCATGCCGGAAAAGGATCCGGTAGTGATGCTGAGCTATTCTTACAGGTCAATGGGGAAAACAGGTAGCGGCGTCATAACATTTAAGCAGATAGATAGGAATTTCGTAACCTGCGTCGCAGATGAGAAGGATCTTTTTGCGCACTTCACAAGGCTTTTAGACGAACTTGATATAGACATCGTGTCTGGGTACAACTCTGCCAATTTTGATGTAAAGTACATGATAGACAGGGCAAAAGCGCTTGGAATTGAATTTAACATGAGCAGGTTTAGGGGCGAGACAAAAATCGAGAGGCATGGACTTGTCGACAAAGTAAAGATTGCGGGACGCGTGCATGTGGATATGTATGTGGTCGTCAAATTCATATCTGTGGTCGGAGCAGCAGAAAGCATACTAAAATTGAACAGTTACACATTGAAGAATGTGTATGAGGCTGTAAGCAAAGGGAAGAAACGGATGGTAGATAAGTCAGCCATATACAAACTTTGGGATGGAACGAAGGAGGAAGTTGAGGAACTTGCTGATTACAATCTTAACGATTCTTACGCGCTTCATACGGTCTATAATTCATTTGTGCCGATAATGGTCGAAATAACAAAGATATCCGGAAATTCCCTTAGCGATATATGTGTATCTACCACAGGGCAGATAGTCGAGTTCCTCCTTATGAGGTATTCGCGTATTTTCAACGAGCTTATACCGAATAAGCCGTCAGACGCACAGATAAGGAAGAGGATTTCTGAACCTATAGAGGGTGCTTATGTTAAGACTCCCGAACCCGGTGTGTATGAGAAACTCGCGATTTTCGACTTCAGGAGCCTTTATCCATCGATAATCATATCGCACAACATAGACCCCTCATCACTCTGCACGGACTGCAGTAATTATTACGAGTCGCCCCTTGGCTACAAGTTCTCAAAGGACAGGAAGTCGATAACGCCAACGATACTGCGCATAATGCTTGAGGCTAGGGCAGAAGTCAAGAGGATGTATAAGAAAGATAAGGATAATATTGCACTGGGGGCAAGGTCTCAGGCATTGAAGATCATCGCAAACTCGTTCTACGGATATCTTGGATATGCAAGATCAAGATGGTACTCGAGAGAATGCGCTTCCAGCACCACGGCATATGGTCGCCAGTACATACAGGATACGATAAGCAGCGCTGAGCGTGAGGGCTTTCGGATCATATATGGCGATACTGATTCGATAGTGATGCTTTTGAACGAGAAGAGCAAGGAAGATGCAATCAAGTTTGTAGAAGAGTTTAACAGAAAGCTGCCTGAGTCGATGAACCTAGAACTGGAAGATTTTTACAAGAGGGGAATATTTGTAGGGAAGAAAGTAGAGCAGAGTGTGACCGGCGCAAAGAAGAAATACGCGCTCATATCGTATGACGGGTACATAAAGGTAAGGGGATTTGAGCTGGTGAGGAGGGATTGGTCGAGGGTCGCGCGTGACACCCAGAAAAGGGTGCTTGAAGCGATACTTAAAGATGGCAGCAAAGAGAAGGCTGTCAGCATAGTAAAGGAGATGATTATAAAACTTAGGGCAGGGGAAGTACCCATAGAGGAACTCTCTATAAGAACACAGCTCAGAAAGGGAATCGATAGCTATGATATCAAGTCTCCCGAGGTTATGGCTGTGAGAAAGGCGATTGAGAAAGGATTGAAGAGCAGGGCAGACTTGGAGAACGCGGTAATAAGCTATGTGATAACAAAGCATGGTAACACTATCTCCGAGAAGGCAGTGCTGACCGAGTTCGCGGAGGATTACGATGCTGAATACTACATAAACAACCAGCTCATACCTTCCACAATGAAAATCCTTAAAGAGGTTGGATTTAATGAAGATGAGGTAAAGGGTTTAGGCAAACAGCAAAAGTTGTAAGAGTAAGGGTAATACAATGGAAAATAAGAACGTAGACAATTTGGATAGAGAAGATGAGGATGAGACATATATGGATGAGCATGATCACGACGAGATGAGTGAAGAAGAGGAGAAAAAACTGAGGGACGAGGTCGGCGCATTCTCCTTCAAGGCTCTGCAGAAGGCAAGGGAGATGGTAAAAGTGGGAGCAAAACTGATAGATGTCGCTGAATATGTCGAAAACTATGCGCGAGAGAATGGCTTTGAGATCGCCTTTCCCCTGAACCTATCTGTTGGAAAGGAGGCGGCACATTATACCCCAACATTATCAGACGAAAAAGTTTTTCTTCCGACAGATGTTGTAAAGATCGATTTCGGAGCGGGCAAAAAGGGAGTGCTGGGAGATTGCGCGACTACTGTAGACCTATCCGGCAATTACCAGAAACTGCTTGAAGCCACGGAAGCTGCGCTGAACGATGCTGTTTCTATGGTCAAAGCAGGAGTCATGGTAAAAGAGATAGGCAGGGTAATAGCTAAGACTATAACGGACAGAGGCTTCTTACCGATAAAGAATCTCGGAGGCCATGGTGTGGGGGTGCATGACCTCCATTCCGAACCGTTTATACCAAATTTCGATAATGGGGATACAACTACGCTTGAGGATGGGGATCTCATAGCGATCGAGCCTTTCGCATCATACAAAGGGAGGGGGTTTGTGGGCAACAGCGATGTTGTCGAGATATACAGCTTCAGGTATCCGTTTCAGACAAGATCAAGCGGATCTCGCGCCATGATGAACAAGATAAGAGAGATGGAGTGGACAGAGCCATTTGCATTGAGGTGGTTTGGCGATGCGATAGGCTCCAAATTCGAGCTTTACGCTGCGATAAAGGAGTTAGAAAGAGCAGGCGCAGTTGAAGGGCATCCTATGCTCGTAGAGCTTGGAGACGGGATAGTATCACAGCACGAAGCAGAGGTTGTGGTAGAGGAAGGAGGATGTAAAGTTATTACCAGATAGACGACATTACAAGATTCCCAAACTCTCTGCCGGATTGCTTTTTTCTGTGCGTGGTGTGGGTCGCCTACCCACATTTGCTGTATCCGCATGATGTGCATGTATAGCATCCCGACTCCGCTATCATCGCTGCAGAGCATTCCGGACATCTTATCTCGTTCGGGACTGACAATACGTAACTGCCCGCGCTCGTCCTTATCTCGTCCACGGTCATGTTTTTCTCTTCCTTCTGGCTGTGCTGCACCCTCGCCTCGCTTATCTTGCTCTGCTTTTCTACCGTCTGAAGCACCTGCACGCTCTTGCTGCTATCCCTGTACACAGTTATCCCTTTGCAACCTAGGTCGTATGCCAATGTGTATGCCTTTTCTATATCCTGAGGAGTCGCCCAGCTCGGGAAGTTTATCGTCTTTGATACCGCATTGTCTGTGTACTTCTGGAACGCCGCCTGCATCTTCACGTGCCATTCAGGCTGTATGTCGTACGCTGTAACAAACAGCCTCCTTTCCCTCTCTGGTACCTCCTCCACGTTCTGTATGGATGTCCTTCCTGCGAGTTTTTTCATCAACTCTCCAGAATAGAATCCCGTCTCTAGGGCCTTCTTCTCGAACTCGTTGTTGACTTCGATGAGGTTGTATCCTAAGCTCGACTGTACATTTCTCATATAGACTACAGAGAATATCGGTTCTATTCCCTGGGAAGTGCCTCCCGCTATTATGCTTATTGTACCTGTCGGCGCTATAGTCGTTACTGTCGAGTTCCTAAGCGGTTTGTATCCAAGTTTGTACCATATGCTGTTGTTGAATTCCGGGAATGGGCCTCTCTCTACCGCAAGTTCCTCGCTCATCTTCCTTCCCTTCTTTGTTATGAAAGACATCACCTGCTCTGCCAACAGGACAGCCTCATTAGTATCGTACCTTATCCCTAACTTTATGAGCATATCTGCCCAGCCCATAACACCTAATCCTATCCTCCTTATCGCTTTGCTTGTCTTTTCTATCTCTGAAAGTGGATATCTGTTCGCGTCTATCACATTGTCAAGAAATCTTACTCCTATATACACCGTCTCTTCAAGGCGATCCCAGTTTATCTCTGTGTGCCCATCTTTCTCGTCAACCATCTGCGCCAAATTTATAGAGCCCAGATTACATGAGTCGAATGGATAGAGTGGCTGTTCTCCACACGGATTTGTCGATTCTATCGGCCCGTATGATGGGACTGGATTCGCATAGCCGGAATTTATCCTATCTATAAAGACCACACCCGGATCTCCGGTCTTCCATGCCATTGTGACGATCAGGTTCCATACCGCCCTCGCATTGAGCTTTCCTGTGACTTTCTTTGTATGGGGATTTACTAGATTGTAATCACCGTTTCTCTTAAGCGCCTCCATAAAGTCCTCAGTAACAGCAACAGAGATGTTGAAATTCCTCAGCGTGCCTTCCTGTTCCTTAAGCACTATAAAATCAAGTATGTCTGGATGGTCTATCCTAAGTATGCCCATGTTTGCGCCTCGCCTTTTTCCACCCTGCTTTATCTGTTCTGTCGCAGAGTCGAATATCTTCATGAAGGATACTGGACCGGATGCTACACCACCGGTACTCTTCACAGTATCCATCGCCGGCCTGAGCCTTGAGAACGCAAATCCCGTGCCGCCTCCAGTCTGATGGACTATCGCCGCATTTTTAACAGAGTCGAATATCTCAGGTATAGAATCTCCTACTGGCAATACAAAGCACGCGCTGAGCTGACCGAGCGGACCTCCCGCATTCATCAACGTTGGCGAGTTAGGCATAAACCTGAAATTGACCATAGAACTATAGAACTGTTGTTCTATCTCACGCACCTGTTCCTCACTTTTGCCGTAGGTGCGTTCTACTTCCGCAAGTGTGCGCGCCACTCTGGTGAAAAGTTCCTCTGGTCCTTCTATTATTTTGCCGTTATGATCTTTGAGAAGGTATCTAGCTGCAAGCACCATAATCGAGTTTATAGGCAGCTTGAGGCCATCGGCCTTTATGCCCAACGACGCCCTGAAATTCCTTATTTCCGCGTGTTTCTGCCTGTAAAGAATGTAGGTCTTTGCTACGTTAGGGTCGATTCCCATGAGTGCTTTCTCCACCATATCCTGTATCTGCTCTACATGCATCTCATCCTGGCCAACAGTACCGAGTATCTCTACTACCTTGTCTGCAGCCAGCGATGCCTCCTTCATGTTCAGCTCTTCCTGTCTATGTATATATACGCTTGAGTAAGCCTTGAACATCGCCTCGCGTATCTTGCCTTCCTCGAAAGGCACAACCTTCCCATCACGTTTTACAACCTTAAGAACTACCATTCAATCCCCTTGCTCACTATTTGGTAATAGTGCTTTATAAATACTTCAAACAGCGGATTTTACAAAAATGCTGCTCGCACTTCCGCTATTATAAAAACCTTTCTATGTCGTAAAAACACTGCGACTGCTATGTGCTATCGATTAGTGGAAGTATCAGTCCTTTTCTGTAGAGTCCTTCGGCGTCTCCATATCCTTCTTTAGGGACATCCAAGCGTGTTTGTAGTCTTCGTGTTCTTCCCTTGGCACATTAAAGAATAACCATCTGTGGAACACCGCATCGCTTATATTCAGGTCCGCCAGTTCATGGATGTCTGACGATGTGACGTGTTTCCATCTCTCCTTTGCTGCCTCATTATACTCCTCTTTTACGTTTTGGGAGTTGAGCTCATCAGACTGTTTTGATATGCTTTTGTATGTCTGCCATGAATGCGAAGAGGTCATGGATGAGACTATGATAGCTATCTTTCTAACCATATCGCCGTTCGGAACGATTCCCTTCCCCTGCACACCGAATATCCTCTCCTTGTTGTCGTATAACGACAGCTTATGTATCTTATCTGCTATGACATCGAACCTTGTAAGGTTGTATTTTATGGGCAAGCTTCTCACTTTAAGGAGTTGACGCTATCTGCATCCGATACTATTGCTCAGGATAAATATAAAAGTATTTGTTATGAATGATTTATGTGGTAATATGGCTGGTCTTAACATTTTTGGTAGAGGAAAGAGAGTCGAAGGAGATGGGCGTCTCCCTTACCTGTTCTCTTTTGAAGTGGTGCCGTATAAGCTCTTTGCTGGCAGAAAGAGCTCTGCAACTCTCTTCTTAAAAGTGAAGAACATCAGCAAGGAGGAACTTATGACTTCGCTCTCTGTTGAACTTCCCCAAAAATTGAGCTTTGAAAACGTTGGTTTGAGCAGGATCAAGGAGATTAGGCTGGGAAATATAAAGCCTGGGGAGGAGAGAGAGCAGAAAGTACAGGTCATGAATGCCCTAGACGCCGACAAGGGGGACTATACTCTTACCATAACAACCACAGCGCACTTCAATGATTATGAGCATATAATGAACTCAGTAAAAAAGAGGATTAGCATCAGCGTTGTCTGAACTGCGGAGAGTGGACTTTTGGAGATTTGGATTATGATGTATTGAGCATTGTTGAGAGTTGGTAATATGAGAATCGACAAAGGACAGAATACGAATTTTGATCTCATCTTTAGGATTATGAGGGAAGAATATTCCAGAACTGGACTTGATCCTAAATCTACAAAGTATGCCGCCAAGACCGCACTCTCCGGCAGCGAATTTGTGGAGACCCTGCTTAGGAACGGCTCTAACGATTTCTCCGGAGCGTATGTATACGACCTGAAGGTCGTAGGTATCGATCTGAGTGATGCTAATCTCAAGGGCGCATGGTTAAGCGGTGTTCAGATACCTTATTCAAACTTGCAAGGATCCGAGATTGACTGTGCGCATATCTCTGGCAATCTGAAGGGGGTAGACCTTAGACACTCGATTATCAGAAGATCCTTGATGGAAGGTGACTTCTCTGCGGCGGATTTCTCCTATTCCATAATACACAGATCCGAGATTGTTGGTGTGTTCGCCAAAACCAAGATGCAGGGCGCTAATGTGATCGATACCAGAATCGTAGAAAACAAATCTTGGGCATGGGGCGCTGTTCGTCTGCATTGACATACGTGGCTCACGGAAGATACAGCTTTCCATTTATCTTCTCCTTTATATAATCGTCTACGAACGTGAGCCTTGGGCCCTGCAGTGAGTCTTGTTCGAGTTTAAGCTTCGTTTTTATGACCAGTTTCAGCTCGTCCACCCACTCTTTGTGCTGGTTTATCCACGGATAGTTGAGCATCTCCTGCGCCCTCTTTAGGTCGAATTCTGTCGCTTTCATAGTCATGCTCTTCAGGAAGTCGTACCTTTCCAGGTCGGATATAGTGACTCCGAGAAAACGGGCCTCTGGCGTTGCTATGTCTCTGCCTATGTATGCGAGATTCATGCTTCCTGTCTTTATCGTCCAGTATATGTACCATCCCCACACATCTCCGTCATTGAAGACGTAGATTGGAAGACCCATGTCTGCGAACTTTCTTATCATGCGCCTCGCTCCGCGGGCAGCCTGCCCTATCGTGGACATGAGTATGCAGTTCTCTTTCTTCCAGAAGCCATCCTCATTCAGTCTTACCCAGAGTGCGTCCTTCTCCACGACAAGAACGTACTTCGCTTTTATATCTGTGAATTCTATATCGTTGTCTACGTCGCTTGGGATAGCCCAGCCGCTTCGCCCCATCTTGCTCATATCTATCTCCGCGCCCTCCCCGAACTTGTCTATAACGCGCATGTTTCCGACCAGAACTCCTTTTCTGTTTGCATTAAGGTTCAGAGACTCCCTGCGCGCGCTGAGCGCAACTTCCAGATCTTCTATGAGGGGATTTGATTCTGTCTGCTCATTGAAAAGGTTCTCGTCTATCTCGTTCCCGAGGGAATACTTCAACTGGTAGAAAAGTCCCCTTATCGATGTGTGGAGGTTCTGCTCGAGAAAACTATGACATTTGGCGGCAATTGCGACAGTCTGCATGAACCTCTTGGATTGCGATATGTTTATGAAGGAATGATCCTCGGTACTGTTGCCAAGTCTTAAGAAACCCGCCTTCTTGTCGAATATTATGTTAGACCTTGTACGCGTAGTCACTCTGAAGCTGGGGTTTTTTATCTCTTTTATCTCGTTTGCTATTCCCTTCCCAAAATCCTCCAGTTTTGTCTTTACCTTTTTCTCAGGGTCGGGCTTCTTCTCCATATGCTTACCTCTGGCTGCTTATGAGCTCCTTTATTATAGCGTCCCTTCTCTTCGACTTCTTTATCGAGAATCGTATCACATCTGCGAAGCTCTTGACAGGTATGATCTTTACCTTTCTCATGGATTCTTTGGTTAGGTATACATCACCCGCGTTCGAAGCGGGTATCAGTACCTTCCTTATCCCTGCATTGAGGGCGGCTTCGACCTTGCTTGTGACCCCGCCAACAGGCAGGACCTCTCCCCTTATCGAAAGAGATCCGGTCATTGCTATGTTCTGGTCTATCGGGAGATTCTCCATTGCAGAGATGATGCTTATTGCTACTGATATGCTTGCGCTGTCTCCTTCCACACCCTGATAGGTCTGAAGGAACTGCACATGCATATCGAAGTTAGAGACATCTTTGCCCATGTGCTTCTTTATTATCGCGCTTACGTTCTTCACTGCCTCGCTAGCTATCTTCCCTAGCTTGCCAGTTGGTATGAACTTTCCTTCGTACTTTGAGCTTGCAGGGGTCACCTCTGCCACTATCGGAAGTATTATGCCGGAAGCGGTTATACTTCCTCCAAGAACAGCCAGTCCGTTGACCCTACCGATTTTGTAGCCTTTATTTACAAACACCTTGTAGTCCTTTATGTTTTCGATTGCACTGCGCACTACCTGCGTTTCGATGCTGTCGGCGAGGCTCTTCGCCTTTATTACTTCTACTCTTGATACGCTCTTTTTACCTTCCTCCACTGCAATGTCCCCTGCCGCTCTTACAAGCCCTCCAAGGTCTCTTAGCACAAGAGAGAGCCTACCCTTTCTGCCTGACCTTCTCTTCGCCTCCTCTATTATCCCTTCTATTGCGGACTCGTCGAAATCCGGTATCTTCTTGTCCTTCTTTATTTCCTGCGCTACGAACTGGCCCAAAAGCTCCCTGTTGTGTTTTGTGTCTGGCATAGTTGAATCCATATAAACCTCATAGCCGTAGCCCCGTATCCTGGACCTCAGCGCTGGATGCATCCTGGTTATGTCCTGCAGATTGCCCGCAGCAACAAGTATGAAATCGCACGGTACGGGCTCTGTCCTCACAAGCGCGCCGGAACTCATCTCGCTCTGTCCTGTTATGGGATATTTCTTTTCCTGCATCGCCGTAAGTATCTCCTGCTGCGACCTCGGTTCCATACTCGCAATCTCGTCTATGAAAAGCACGCCGCGGCTCGCTTTGTGTATGCTGCCGCTTTCGACTCTTAGGTGTGCCGGTGTGCCTAGTCCGCCTGTTTGCAGCGGGTCGTGCCTCACATCGCCGAAGAGAGACCCTGCACGGGAGCCTGTCGAGTCTATGAAAGGCGCGGTTTTCTTGTTCGTATTGTCAACTATAAGTTTGGGCTCGTCTGTCATGCTTATCCCGGGAAAACCGCCTCTCCGAGTCATAGTGCTAACGAAAAGGGCTGCGGATCCAAACATCATTATTCCGAGCAAAAGGGCGGATAGCACAATAAGGTCGTAGCCCTTTATCAGGCCGCTGAAAGAGAGGCCTATTATTATGATCACGATAGCGATGATTATCGGAGTGACGATTGAACCTGAATTGCTGAATGGGGTGCGGTTGCTCATTCGTGCCTTCTGCACCTCCTGCCTGCCCTGACCATCCCCCCCCGCATTGAACGCCTCTTGGGTAGGGTATGTCTTTACGCTTTTTATTATTGGCTGGTTCTCATCATTCGGATTTCTGTAAACAAGAATGTCCTCAAGCTCTGTTGCGGGAAGGAGCTCTGCCATAGCCTGGGCAAGCATCGTTTTGCCGATTCCTGGCTCCCCTATAAGCAGGACATTTCTTCTCTGTTTTGCTGCCTTCTTTATTATCCGCACAGCATTTTCCTGTCCTATTACCTGATCGATGAGTTTCACAGGTATCTCTATAGAGGCGGAGGTTTTGTCTTTCTCGTATTTTTTGACCATAAAAATCATAAGGGAATGAAGAACGAATATTTTGGTTAGAAAGAGTTTTTAGTCCTTCTCCTTCTGAGCTATCGTAATTTTAGTCTCTCTCCGTCTGTGCTATTACAATCAATCCTCCGATTAAAAGGCTGAATAATATAATATCGACTACATCAGAACCTATCTGATTCTTATCTTTCACCGAACTCATCGATTTGCTCGGTGCACATGTGTATTTCGTATCGTTCTGTGTTGGGACCGGGCAGGCTCTCATTAAACTTACCGGTTCGCCCGTTGCACGTGAAAGGTTCACACCTGTAGATGCAAATGTAGGCGTGGTCATTGCGACTGCCATACCTGCAACTGCCACAGTCCTTAAAAGTCCATGACATTTTTTATTACGATCTATAGAATTTTCCATCTTATCACAGGTATGCTTATTGAATTTGTACATATATATGTATTTTCATGGGTTTGCAAGCAGATATCCTCTCGCAAATAGAAATCATAAGGGCTCAGACAATGAAGAACGGATAGTTTTGTTAGGAAGAGTTTTTAGCTTTATGTTTTCCTGTGGGGTGTAGTAAAGTTTAGTTATTGCCATGCTCACGGTAAAACATTCGTTACATGTTTTGAGTCTTACTGACTTTGCTATCTTCTGCAACTGCGCCCTTCCATTCATGCTCAAATGTCTTCACTGAAAGATACTTGGCGGCGCTGACCTTTTTATCTTTGGAATGGGACGGCGCTCTCACCCATTCTCACTCGAGCCTCTCTAAGTAGCTTCTCTAAGACCATTCTGGCCTCTTTTAGAATGCCCCGCACAATAATAATAGCTACTGTGCGGATAAGCTACTCAATTTTTGGGAGAGTGGTTTCTGAGAAGGGATCCGATACCGTTCGATGTGCTGGGAGTCATGCACAAACTGCCATTCCTGAGTTTTTCGATCTTTACGGTTTCGCCGGTTTTGTAGGGGTTATTGGAGTTTGCTGAGACGCTCGGATTCCCTAATTGGAAGTAACGCCCATGGGTATAAACAGTATACACAGGATTGTATAATGTGTTGGAGCCACCGTTGCCTGATCTTGAATAATTGATTGTGGCACTGTTTTGCTGATGGCCGAGAACCATGCCAGCCAACGCACCGACCCCTGCGCCTAAGACTCCGCCCCTATATGAACCACTCACTCCGCCGCCAAGTAAGCCTCCGATTGCAGCACCAACCCCTGCATTCTGAAAACTTTGATACCGCGCTTGGTTTTGACTTTGCGCTTGCAATTGCGCCTGTTGGCGTTCTAAATAGAGCCTTCTACGCAACTGCTGTTGCTGCACATTCGGGTTTGTACTCTGCACTGCTGGAACCCAGTTTACTGATGTTATCTTTCCTTTGACTGAGCTTACAGGACTGCCAGATGGGCAAGAAAGGTATACGTCTTGTGTATATGCATACGCCGGAGCGCTTACTGATATTGCCAAGCCTGCAGCTAACGCAATCGTTCCCGCTGTCCTTAAAAATCCAGAATGTTTTGTATTTGTATTTTTATTTTCCTTTTGATTCTCCATCTTACCACTAATATATCTATTGCATTATAACATATATAAACATTTTTATCGGGCGACTGTGTCCAATAATTCCATGCTGAAAAGAAGAGAACCAACTAAGATTAGAAAAAAACTCAGCGAACGAAAAGGGACAGAGGAAGCATTGAAGTT
>JAJYTZ010000001.1:72009-76038 GCA_021792775.1 Microcaldota archaeon | reverse complement strand
TGTGTGTGTGTGTGTGTGTGTGTGTGTGTGTGTGTCACATTAATGCATATCCTACAAAAGTTAAAAGGCTATCGTTGAACCCTTTCCGAAGAAAGCGTTCATGGAAAGATGGAAGAGAAAATGCCACTAGGAGTTTTTTTGCAGTTGGCTATAAATACACCGAAAAGACAATGACTGTCTTCAGGATTCATTCAACGTAGCGGCGTTCTATGCAAAAAGAGATAAGGACAGTCAACGTGTCCTTGTCATATAAGATCCCTACTTTCCCTTATCTCTTCTATGGCTTTATTGTCGTGCCAATATATGTACGGTGATAGATCCAAATCCTTCGGACTCCTCAACAGCTTTCTGGCATAAGTCTCACGAAGGTGTTTTGCGACCTCGTCGCTGTATGCCTTCCAGTCTATCCCAAAGGATCCGACATACTGTTTTTCTATCCCGTCAGCTACCTCATGCGCATATGGATATTCATATGCATCATCACTCAACCATTTCTCTGTCAATTCGTGGTGTCTGCCTATGCTTTCAAGTGTGTTGACCTCTTTGCCCGCTATGCTGAGTGATTTTGGGAAGTTTCTATCCATATAGACAGTTTTGCCGTCGTTAGAATAGCCCCCGGTGTATTTAATGTCGTAATCTATGTTTATCTTTATGTCGGAACCAGATTTTTTTATGATGAGCGTGCCTATCGCATTACCATCATGTATAAGGTTATTGCCCTCAAGCCGCACCTTATCCCCATTCGATAATACCTGTTTTGATGTAGCTTTAATATATGTAGGCAGCGCATAATTCAGCGCTACAATTATGTATTCTCCCTCTTTTTCTTCCCCGTGTATCCTATGCTCTATTACTGTATATTCTTCCATAGAACTCAAATCGTATTTCTTCTTAAAACTTATATAAGTTGCTTTATGCCCAAGCATGGCGAGGCTCCTAAAATCTGTCCCTTCAATCAATCTTCAAAATATGACAGGTACCAATTTGGTCTACCAACGACGGTGTTACCTCCGCAACTCCGCAGACCGCAAAAAGATAATGCGATGGAATCTATCCAAAATATCCAAAAATGTTCATGGAGGAGTGACAATAACAAAAGAGGATCATACCAAATAAGCTAAGCGATAGGGTGTTCTTTGCCTTAATGCAGAGAATTCTTTCCTCCAGCATCCAAATACTCGACGTACCTCCTCATCTCTTCCTTCCCTAGCACTTCCATAATTGATTCTATCTCATGTTCAGCATCAGATCTAGAGTGAGGTATCGGTTTTTTCTTTTCGATATGCCGTTCCCCATCGACCACACAATCCCATTCCGGCCACTTATTTCCACTGGCAGTACGCAACATGCTCTCAACACGGAAGGGCATATGTCCGGCATTTTTTTGGTGCATATCTACCATATAATAATCTCCTTCATATTTCTATCTCTCAGAGCCCAATAAAGCCCTTGTGTGTAACTTTCCCTGAACCTGATTCAGAAAGCACGTATTAAAGCCTACGATTAAGTTCGTCTAATGTCTAACCAGCATACGTCCTTTTTATATGTTGACCTAAAAACGCAATCGGTGCGAATATGCCCGAAACCGAAAAAAAGTTCAGAAATATGAACTTGGAAGAGCGTTACAATTACCTAAGGAACAATTCTCCCATATCTGAAGAAGGGATAAACACGCTCAGAAATTGGAAGGACGCAAAAATACCGCAGGCCGAGAACCACATCACATATATGCCGTTTCCCGCCGGAGTAGTCAAAATAATGGTAAACAACGTTATCAGAGGTGCCCCGGTAGTAACTGAAGAACCTAGCGTAGTCGCAGCGGCATCAAACGGAGCAAAGATGGCCGAGGCTATGGGCGGGTTTAGAACCACGGTCACAGGCACAGAAACCATGGGCCAAATACAGATAATCGGAATTCCGATTTATAAGATGGAAAATGCTGCCAGAAAGGTATCGGAAGCATCAGAAATGCTATTGAAGACAGCTAATGCGGCAACACCTCATTTAGTCGAAGCCGGAGGTGGCGTTCTCTCTTTACGTACAAAGATTCTAGATACGAGTATAGGGCCGCAACTTATAGTGGATTTCGACGTTGAATGCATGGATGCGATGGGTGCAAACGCTGTTAGTAAGATGGCAGAGGCGATGGCGGGACCGCTAACAGCGATTACCGGGGGAGAAGTAGTCGGTAGGATACTCTCTAACCTTCATACCGGTAGAATAGTTACCTGCGAAGCAAAGTTTGATAAAAATATGTTGCAGTTAAGAAAAGAGATAAACGGCGAAACGGTAGAGATTTCCGCAGAGCGGATGATAGACCGTATAATCGCCCTTAGCGAATGGGCAAGCAACGATCAGTTCAGGGCGACTACTCACAACAAAGGAATCATGAATGGAATAGACGCAGTTGCCGCAGCGCTCGGACAAGATACGAGAGCGATAGAGGCCGCCGCACACTCTTACGCGGCATTCGGAAGAAAATACTCCCCGCTAAGCTATTTTGAAAAAATAGGGGATAACCTGTACGGTTGCCTTACTGTACCTATCCCTGTAGGATTCATAGGCGGCGCAATCAACACGAATCCAACGGTAAAGGCATTATTGGAAATGACTGGCTGCAGAAACTCCAGGGAATTAGCATCGTTGATTGCTGCGGTAGGGCTTGCCCAAAACATATCCGCGTTGAGAATGCTTGCAGGCGAAGGGATAACGAACGGGCACCTCCCTCTACACCTAAAAAGAACCGCGCAGCAACTAACATAAGTATAAATATTTGAAATGACATAAGGATGTAGCCAAGTAAAGAACCCACAGCCGCAAAAAGGGATATTTATATTTATGTAACTGGAAAATACTTGCGTGCAGGGATGGCGGAGCACGGTCAAACGCGGCAGACTCAAGATCTGTTGGCTTAGGCCTACGGGAGTTCAAAACGCGAACAAATCTCCCTCCCTGCACTTCATATTCAGGTGTAAAAATGAAGAAGAATACGAAAAAGAACCCGAGCAAAAAAACTATAGCAAAATCAAAGATATACGATATACCCAACTACGCGCAGAGCGAGGAATTCACAGGATCCGCAGCGTGCGTCATGATGGTCTTAAAGTACATAAACAAGGATTTCAAGATGAAGAAGGAGACAGAATTCGAGATATGGAATGATGCTATAGGGGGCAGCATATGGCACGGCTCAAAGTACGGGATAGCCTATGCACTCGCAAAAAGGGGCGCAAAACCCAAAATAATAAGCAACAACCTCAAGGACGAAGGATACGAGAGAAAGTTAGCTGTATACGAAGGCACCAACCTAGATACCCTCAGGGCATCATACAACGAGGTAAGGGAAAAAGTAAAATCCCTCAAGATTCCTGAAGAGCACAGGCAGGTAAGCATCAATACCCTAAAAAAAGAGCTGGAAGAGGGCAGAATACCCATAGTGCTAGTCAATTCGGGTTATTTGGAAGAGGGGAAGACCTCGGAAAATGATGCGGGGCCGCAGTGGGTTGTAGTAAAAGGCTACGATTCAGACACGTTCTACATAAACGACCCGTTCTCTGATAGTACGGTGGAGATGGAGCCCCACCTTTTCAAATCAGTGCTTGGATACGATTTAGAGATGAACGTAATTTCGATATCCGGCAGGTCATGCAAGAAGCAGAGCATGAAAAGCACCAAAAAGGCAAAACGCGGCAAATAAACGAAAAAGAGGCTGCTGGCGGGTTATTAGCCCGCCTCAAGCCTCTCTTCTTTTGGGTATAGACTACTGACATCGCTGACAAATAGCCCGTCAGGGCTAATTCCAGAATAACATCTTAAACATAAGCATCTCCTTTCCACCGGGAGAAACAATTCATGCAATTCCGCCGAAGAGACAAGGAACTTTACCTCACGGTCTCTCAGCAGTTTCCTACATACGGAGCAGCACAATCTCCCCGAAACTTTACCTCTATCGTATAGATCCGAATCCATATTCCCATCCCTCTTCCCAATAGTAGGGTTTTTTTCTTTATATATATACTTTTTCTCTCC
>JAJYTZ010000001.1:0-71999 GCA_021792775.1 Microcaldota archaeon | reverse complement strand
AGTTCTTCACCATGGTCTGCTATGCGGCCTACGTGTGGCCGGCCTTTGGTTTTTTAGATATAGTCCTTTTCTCTCCCTTAATTCCGCTAAAAATCCCCTTTCTAAAAAGATACGAGAGGCAACAATCCTGAAAAACGAACGGTTTTTAAACATATTTTACCGCTCCGTTTGATTTTTTACAGAAAGCCTTTTATAAATCGAGCACTCTTATCAACGTGATTAAATGGCGGAAGAGAATCTGAAGGGACTATTCAAGAAATATGAGCTAAAACCACTGCCTTACGGTTTAGACGCGCTTGAACCTTACATAAGCAAAGAGATAATGGACGTGCATTATAACGCACACCACAAGGGATATGTGAATACGGTCAATAATCTGGTCGATAGATTCGGCAAGATAGTCAATGAGGAAACTAAGGAATACGACATACAGGGCGTGGTGAGAGGCATCACGTTCAATCTGAACGGTCACAAGCTCCATTCCCTATACTGGAACAACATGGCAGAAGAGAGTAAGAGAGGAAAGCCAGGAGGGATGGTTGCAGACCTGATAAACAAGCAGTATAAGAGCCTAGACAGGTTCAAAAAGGTGCTTTTCGAGACAGCAACCTCGCTGCCTGGCACAGGCTGGACGACTCTGAACTTTGATGTTGAGAATGGGAACTTGCAGATAATGACATACGAGAACCACTTCATGAATCAGATAGCGGAACTGCCCATAATAATGATACTTGACGAGTTTGAGCACGCATATTATCTACAGTACAAGAACAAGAGGAACGACTACATAGAAGCATGGTGGAACCTGATAAACTGGGACGATGTAGAGAACAGACTAAGGTTAGCTGTAAACAGGACCAACACTGAGCGCTAAATGTCTCTGATCGCGTCCATTACGTCTCTTATCCCGCATGTTGTGCGTATGCTCTCCTTTTCCATATGCGTGAGGGAAGCATCGAACCCCCTCTCTCTAAGAGAACCAATGACTTTTCCCGGACTTATAGATGGGATTCGGGCAATCTTCGTAAGTACTGGAAGAGAGTAGTAAAACGGGACATTTATTTCGTTAGCTATCATTTCAGATATCTTAACTTCAGGGAAACCTGCCTTCGAAAAATATGAGCACGCGCTGTCTCTTGCGCGCTCCTCATAAAGGGGACCTAGCCACATCGGTCCTGCGGGAGAAGGAGCCGTTCCGCACACCTCGCATCTTGCTAGATCCGGTATTATGCCTTTTTCCGTATTTATGCTCCTGCACTTCTGGCAGTGATAGGCAAAACCAAGACTGAGTACCGAAGATGAGGAATATGAAGCTCCGTGTTTAAGCACAAACGCAATTCTCATCATATGCCTGTAACAGAAGGAGAAAAGGACATCGATCCCGTAGTTGAACTGTGCCGCGACTCTCGCGCAAAAACCTATCAATATGCGGATGCCAGCCTCATGACATAGTTCGTTATGGAGGGGAACAGAGCCGTACAGCCTCATGCACGCATTTGGCTGTGCACCGCAGAGGACAGCGGTATCTGTAGCGCTCACAAGAAAGATTGTTCCGCTTTTTCCCACTTTCATAAGGTCATACAGGTTAGGCACAGGGCTCCCGAAAGGGTCAAGGTCTATAATATCAAAGCGCTTGTCAGAGGAATTGGCGAAGCCCTGGATGCTCTCGTTTAGCACATCCGCTTCGATACCGTTTCCCTCAAGGTTTCTCTTTACCGAAGCGTAAGCATCGGGGTTGATATCCAGAAACGTAATATCGTCGATTCCAAGTTCTTTTGCATACCTTATTCCTCTGATTCCGGTAGCGGATGTGGAATCTAGCAGTATCTTCTTCTCAGGGAAGCCAGATAGCAGCGCAACGCTCATATCACGGGCGAAACGTGAGAACGGATTGAGAAAAGAGGAGCTTTCCTCTATGCTTGCGAGGCCCTCTTCATACACCATACTTATCACTTCCTATTATTTTTAGTACGGCATCAAGAAGTCCATGCGCGTAAGATATGCACGAGAAAGCGGTCACAAGATCACCCCTATCCATATAAGAGTTTGCATCATCTGCGTACATCTTTGCCAGCTCACAGATATCACAGAGATTTTTAGGAAGTTCAACGCCCTTGATTCTAACCATGTTCTCTGAGAAGGCGGCAATGTCCTTTTGAACGCGTTCATCTATCGTTTTATCTGGCATGCAAATCAGAAAATAGAATTTCTGCTCAAGTTTATAAAAGTGAGCAGGAAAACCCGCCTCTTTTAAAGGTAGGATGAGATCAAACCGTAAAATGTGCCAAAAGGTATATAAAAATGAATGCTGATATAAAGAATATGGGAGATATGAGGGCCTATAAGTTCAGGATATATCCCGATGCAAAGAGACAGGAGGAGATAGACAAGCGAATGGTTCTTGCGCAGCAGCTCTATAACAAAATGCTCGAAAAAGTTAAAACAGAATACACAAAGGATAAAAACTCAAAGATAAACAAATCAACTCTAAACAGATATATGAAGGATGCAGTAAGTGAGAACAAGGAATTCTTAAAACTCTACTCACAGACAAGGCAAGACGTGTTCATAAGGTTGCAGAAGGCATACAGCAACTTCTTTAGAAGATGCAGAGAAAAGAGAGAGGGAAAGAAGGTAAAAGTGGGTTTTCCAAGATTCAAATCAATAGAGAGATACAAATCAATAACATATCCCCAAGACAACGGTGCCTTCTCGATAGAAAAGGAACGGAAAACCAATATGCTCAGGGTTTCATGTATAGGCAGAATGAAAATTGAACTACATAGACCGATAGATGGAAAGACAAAGACCATGACGATAAAAAAAGAAGGGAAGGAATATTATGCAATCTTTGCCGCAGAGCAAATAATCAGTCTGCCAAAAATTGAGGACACGAATCCAGTCGGAATCGATATGGGGGTTAACAATTTTGTTGTGCTATCAAACGGCAAGATGATTCAAAAACCAAAGTTCTTCAAAAAGAGAGAGAAAAGGATTGCAAAATTGCAGAGAATACTTGCAAGAAGGACAAAATGGGAAGTCCAACAAATTTCAAAACTGCAATCAAAAAGAAGGAATAAAGCAAAACTGCATCTTCAGAAGGAATGGAATGGTGTAACTAACCAATCAAACGACTTCATGCAAAACTTGTCGACAAAATTGGTCAATACGGGATACACATCATTTGCAGTCGAGAAGCTGCAAATACAAAACATGGTTAAGAACCATAATCGTGCGCAGTCAATACAGAACGCTTCATGGAACAGGTTCATAAACATGCTTTCATACAAGGCTGAAAGTGCTGGTATGGAGGTCATAAGGGTAAATCCACAATACACATCCATGACTTGTAGTAATTGTGGCGGTATAAAGAAAATAGGAGAAGAAAGAACATACATCTGCGATAAATGCGGTCTGCGGATGGACAGAGATATAAACGCATCAATAAATATACTCAATAGAGCTAGGGAGGGACACTCCCGAAGTCACGCTCAGGGAGATATTCGCCAATACGTTCCAACAGGGGATGCAAGCAGTGTCGAGGAACTGAGAACATACCCTGAAACTTTCAGAGAAAGTTTCATCAAAGCTTCAGGGGAAGCCAGCGACTTTTAGTCGTTGGAGGATGTCACTAACTTTGTCAAACAATAAGCAGGTGGTATTATGGTGGAACTGACTTCAAATGCAGAGTTTATGATAAAAAAGATAGCGCCGAATATAAAGGGAAAATTCGGAATAGATATAGAGGAATTCCTAAGAGATCCACAGGAATTCTCCAATGACCAGGACATAAAGAATAAGATAGAACAGATAGAGGCGGAACTAAGCGAAGACATAGAAGAGATAATAAAGGGCATGGGAGAGGCCCAAAAGCGATTCAACGATAATATGGCCAGGGCAGACGCGATATCAAAGAAACTGGGACAGGCGATATCGATACAGGCAAAGCAGCTCGGAATACCTCTGATAGCGCCAAAAGACACGGAAGGGTTCGAGAACGCAGAGATAATATACACAGACAATGCGGATGATGGCGTAACATCATTAGCGCAGAAGCTACTCGGAATCTCAAACTTTGTAATAATCGGTTCCATAACGTACAACGAGTATAAGGTGTCAGACTGGACATTCAGCACGAACGGCAAGAACTACACAATCAGGGTAAGCATAGAGCCAAATCCGGTACTCGACCTCGAATACGCCAGGACTGAGGTAATGGACGCGATAGACTCGGCAAAAGGCTACCTATGAACGAGTTGAGGGTAGTTGTGGTCGGTACCCCATCTGCAGGAAAGAGCTATTTCTCGAGGATACTTAGGGATAAGATAAAGGATGCAAAGGTAATAGAGATAAACGATGTTGCGAAGGAATACCACCTGTTCTCAAAAAGGAAAGAGAGGGCTGGGACAAAGACTGTAAAGCTGAAGGAGCTGGAGAGAGCTATCAGAAAGAGAACGAAGGATAAGGGAGTATGGATAATCGTGGGCCATCTGGGAGTCGAGATGGACTTTAACGCAGATATGGTGGTTGTGGTAAGATCTCATCTAAAGGAACTGGAGAAAAGGATGAGGAGGAGAAGGTACACTACAAGCAAGATGATGGGAAATCTGGTATCAGAGGCGATAGATTACAGCGGAGTGAAAGCCACAGCTACTTGCAAAGAGGTATATGAGATATCAGGAAGGGAGATGGAGAGGATGGCAGGATACATAAAGGACAGAGCAAGGGGAACAAAGAAAAGGATAAGGTTCAAAGAGAAGAGATACCTGTCAGAGCTGATACCTTACATAGAGAAATACGGGGCAGTTTGATCAGAGAAATCTCTTACTCATCTCAAGCCAGACGGGTTTCGCATAGATTTCAGGCAAACGCTTGACGATCCTGCCTCTTTTCTTGAAGATATGCGAAGGGAAGACAAATCTATTGTCTTTGAGCAGCGAACCGATTAGTTCTTCAATGGTCTGAATATCAGATCGTCTAATCGCAAATATCCTATCGCCGGAAAGAGAGAGGATTTCTTTGCTGTGTTTTTTCAGGAAGGCGGTAGAGCCATCCTTGATGAAAACACTAGGTCCAGATATTCTCTCAGCGCCTACACTTACTCTGTTCATAAAGACGGTGATTACCGCCTCGTCGTTATGCAAGCTCTGCACCACCATAATCGGCACAGATATGCGCTCAGATACAAGCGTTTCAAGGCTCTTTCTCAGCCTGCTTATCTGTGGCCAGACTGTATCTTCCGATATCTTGCTCACAGGAACGATGAGGCTGCACGATTCAAGTCCAAGCTCACGCTTGAATCCTTCTATCCGAGAAGAAAGTCTCTCATCCGACTCCCTCCTTCCATAGAATTCAACTACCGGTTTCTTTGAGGCAAGAAGGGATCTGCAGATAATCACAAGCCTTGAGAGGGATTCTTTTGATACAGCAGCAGCAACATTCCTGTTCGGGTCTGTGGGGTCGACAACAACGAAATCAGAGTCAAAACGTTTGGAGAGACCAGAGCCGGCATCCCCGTAAAGGATCTCCTTACTTAGGGGTTTAAGCACAATAGGGAGTTTCGCATCAGATAAGGATCCAAGCATGCGGGCAAGATTTCCGTAGGTGCATATCAGAAGCTCACAGAGGTATCCGGAGAAGCCCCCAATCCGTGCTTCGGCGCCATATATTGAATGCTGTCTCAATAGGTATTTGAGTGCGCGTACCTCTCCCTTTTGCCTCTCATTGAGGTTATCGTTTATGAAGATGTTGTGGAGAGGGGTGCGGTCAACAGCGCTTGCAAGTTCGGAAGCATCGTTTATCCTAAAGGAGGGAACTATGTCCGCGCTCATCCCCGACTTATTCTGCACGAGTTTGAGATATGGGTGCTCCGCATAGTTTATTATGAAGTGCTCACTCTTTTTATCTACTATGCTTTTTGCTATCCGAATCGCACTTTCCTCCATTTTTCTCTCGTCCATCGTCTTAGGGAACCTCAGGAAGATGTCGATGTCAGAAGAGCCGCGTATCTGTGTGCCTCGCGCGACAGAGCCGGCCATTATTATCTCAACGTCAATAGGCAGCGCAGATTTGAGTCGTGACATAATAGAATCCGCATACTCGGTAGAGAGGAATATCTCATCATCTGTCGGCTTGGTCTCAAGTGCGACCCTTTCGATCAGCTTGGCAAGAGCAAAATGCCTGTGCCCGACGTCGTGAGATTTTTTAATGGTGTTCCGCATCCAATCTTATACCTATCTTATAAAAGGTTTATAAATAGTGAGCGGGAAAAGGCTTTGAGACAAAATTAGTCATCATAGAAAATTATGTAGACGCGCCGCCCAATAAATTCTTTCTGGGCTCTTGGCTCAGTAGTAGAGCGCCTCGTTCGCAACGAGGAGGCCGCGGGTGCGAATCCCGCAGAGTCCACTTACGCTGTTCTGATATCTTGATAGTAAATATTAAATATGTTTGTTCACATAATAAATATGTGTTTTTATGCCCAACATCACTCTCTCAATAAGCAAGGAACTGAAAAGCGAAATGAAACAGCATTCTTCTGTAAAATGGTCAAGCGCGGTAAGAAGCATAATAGAGCAGAAGATCGCAGACTTTGAGGAGTCGGAGAGGATAGCTAAAAAGAGCAAGTTTAGTTGGAAAGACTGGAATCTAATCGGCCCAAAAATATCAAAGAGTGCAGCAAAACACGCAGAGGCGCTCCTGAATGAGAGTAACAGTTGATGCCAACATACTGTTTGCATGCCTTATAAAAGATTCTACAACAAGGAGACTCTTCTTCAACCCTGCACTATTCCTATTCGCCCCGGAATTCATTGTAAATGAGTTTGTATTTCATATTAAAGAAATAGAGAAGAAATCAGGATTGGATGAAGACGAGTTATATAGATTAGCCGGAAAGGTGCTTAGCCAGCTTACCCTCATATCCGACAAGGATCTGAAATCATTCCTGCCCGCCGCCGCAAGTCTTGTTGATGATCCGAAAGATTGGCTATACATTTCCTGTGCATTGCGTGAGAATACTGTAATATGGAGCCATGACTCTGATTTCGGCATGCAGAAAAGAGTTAAAGTTATCACTACAAAGGAACTCCGCAGTATGGTTGGCTCACTTTAACCGTTTGGCGATGATAGTCTAGTGGCAAGTGATGCCGTGCGAGAAGGAAAAAGTCGGAGAACCGCCGCAAAGATATGCCCTGACAAAACCAGACCTTGTTGGTAAGAGAACGAATAGGCGGAGCTGAAAAATCAGGGCTCAGAGAGAGCGCCCGTTCGCAACTGAAATGTCGTAGGTGCGAATCCCGCAGAGTCCAAAATCTTTTACAAGCAGAATATCGGCGACAAATCCGTAAGCGGGTCTGGGTGCGATTACGGGTTGAAAGCCGAAGATTCTAAAGCCTTAGGGTGCGGTTCCAAAGCCCAGTTCGCACTCATAAAGGGCGAACTCGAAAGGTCATTACCTTACCTTCCTAAACATTACCTGGTAGATATTCGCAAACAGGTAACCGCGCAGTTCGTAAAGCGGTTCAAGCGTAGCCGTATTCCCAAATACGGCAGCCTGAACAAGGGCTTTACCGAGCAAGAGGTCGGTGCGTTCTTCAGGGCGATTGACAGCCCGAAGTTCCACCTGTTGTTCTCTTATCAGGCGCAGATGGGTCTCCGAATTGGCGAAGCCATAAGGATAAGCCTGAAAGACATTAGGTTCGAGAGCAGGGAGCTAGTGGTAAAGACAGAGAAAGCTATGACTCTGGATACCTTGCTAATCCCCGCTCCGCTCTTTCAGGAGACCTTGGCATACATTCAGGCCAACGGGCGGGAGATAGAGAAGGCTAGCGGATTCCTGTTCTTCAAGGAATACGGCAAGAGCCGAACTAGCGAGCCGCATCTGGACGAGGGCTATGTCCGAAACCAGTTCAGAAGGTTTGCCGAAGCGGCTAGGCTGGACGAAGTCTACGACCAGAGCGAGGAGTCTATGCCGAATCGGGCGGTAAGGCGACTGCATCGGCTTACCACGCATAGCCTTAGGCATTATGCGATAACCCGATTCTCGGAGCAGAACAACGGCAACGTGCTGCTTACCAGCAAGTTCGCAAGGCACCTAAAGCCCGATACCACAATGGGGTATATCCATGTGAACCGCAAAGCCCTATACGCCGGAATAGACAGCGCGTTCCAGATAGGGCAAGCGGTAAGCCTGAAAGCTAGGCTAGGAGAGCATAGGTAGGCTTATTGCCATTATTTTGGCAATTTCTCTACATGACTTTGGTTTCTCTACATGCCTAAGTCAATCCATGTAGAGAAACTCTCCCTCGTGAGAGCTAAAAATAAGTCGTTTTTCTCTCTACATGACTACACATCAATATTATAGCCGTCCATGTAGAGTTTCATGTAGAAAAACTCTACGCCTTCGCAACTCAGAAAAGGTTAAATAGTTATTCAACACAACATAAAAAGGGTAATAGTATGATGAAAGAAACTGAGAAAGGAAACGCTGAGAACAATCTAAAAAGTAAGATACTTATTGCACTTTTGCGTGATGATTCTGTTGTAACAAGCCTTACCTGGCGTGGGCATAATCTACATTCAAAATCCTATTAATTTATAACAGTGTGGAATGTAGATTTTCAAACGGTGAATGGATTGGGGCTTCTAAAAAAAGGCATGATGATGCAGTTATACCAAGAAAATTCTAAGGTTAAAGAAGTTGGAATGGCAATAATAGTCAAGTTATCAAACAATTGTAATTTATCTTGTGTTTATTGTGGTGTTGCAGGACCTTTGGTTAGAGAAAGAGGTTTAAATGCAGAAACAATAGATTTTAATCAGATTTCGAGCTTATTTGACAAGATTGCGAATTCTGAAAAGCTAACAAGTGTGGATTTTATTTGGCATGGTGGAGAGCCGCTTTTAAGTGGTTTGCCCTTCTTTAAGAAAATAATGGCTTCGCAGAAAGAAAAATTAGGGAATGATAAGATAACAATCAAAAATAGTATTCAAACAAACGGCGCTTTGATAAATGATGAATGGGCCAAATTCATGAAAGAGAATGCTTTTCAGCTTGGAGTTAGTATAGATGGTTCAGAAGAATTACATAATCAGCAAAGAAAGGCTGTAGTTGGAAACTCCCATGCTCAAGTCATGCGCGGGATGGAGATATTAAGGAGGCATGCGATTCCTTTTGGTGCTTTAGCAGTAGTAACTAAGGACAGCATTAACTTTGGGGCGAAGGAGCTATTTGATTTCTTTGTTAGAAATGAAATTTACACTTTTGATTTTTTGCCGCAAGAACCTATTTTCGATGAGAATGACAAACAATTGACACCGAATATTTATCCATCAGATGAGTATGTGGCATTTGTAAATGAACTGTTTGATATATGGTATAATTATGATGACCCCAAAATACATATTTTATTGTTTGAAGAGATAATGCGGACTATACTAGGGAGGGGTTCAAAGATATGTCAGATAGGCCATGGAATATGCGCTAATACCACCTTTACGTTTTACCCAGACGGTACGATAAGACCGTGTGACAAGTTCCCACGTGCTTTTGGTGGCGTAAATGGGGAAATAATTACGAAGATAAATGAAATCGATAACATAGAGAGTATATTTTCATTAAAAAATTACAAAAAGCTATTGCTTGCGCAGATTACAAGCTTAAGTATGTGCGAAAACTGCAAGTGGCGTGACAGTTGTAAGGGTGCTTGCACTTTCGACAGATACATGTACAATAGAAGCACACTTCAGAACGATAAGGAATGCCCCACCTATAAGGTTTATGAACATATTTATAATAAGATAAAAAATCAGCTTTGTTAATATCGTGGAATAAATAACTGTACTGGTCAGATCACATGGAAGACTGCTGTTTAGAATTGAATGCAACGACCCATATACTAAATCCAAAAGTAGTGGGAAATAAAGCATTTAACCTAGCAAAATTTATAAAGATTGCAAAAGTGCCTAAGGGATTTGTAGTAACAACATATATATACAATTCTTTAAGAAAAGTTCTATCCGATCGTGGGGCATTTAGATATGCGAAACTGTATGCGAATGATAAATTATCCAAAGTTGCTTATTTGGACAAAATTTCAGAATGTTTTCAAGATATTGAATTTGAGGCGTCAGTACAGGATGAGATATTAGATAGGGCTAAGCGTATTGGAGAGCACTTAGTTGTAAGAAGTTCAGCCACTCAGGAGGACTCGTTAATCGGAAGTTTTGCTGGCATCTTTGATTCGTTCCTAGATGTGAAACCACTCGATGTGAGCACAGCCGTCAAGAATGTGTTTAAATCCATGTTTAGTCCAAGAGCTATTAAGTATATTATAGAAAATAGGGTAAACATCGAAAAAATAGAGATGGCATGTATAGTACAAGAATTTATTCCCAATGCAAAATATGGGGTCGGATTCTTTTTTGAAAAAGAGGCTAATAGATATTGTGTTATTGAGGCAGCAACAAATGATCCGTCTGGCGTAACTGGTGGTTCAAAAAAACATGATACTTATATAAAAAATATTAAATCTAATGATATCCTAAGATATAACGCTGAAAGCTTAAAAGGTATACTGTTTGATTTTGAAATAGAAGACATAATAAAACTAATGAAAAGTATCGGAAATAAAGTATTTCCTTTGGATATTGAGTGGGCATATACTAATGAAGGACTATTTTTGTTACAAGCCAGGGTGCTTACAACAACGATACCAATAAGATATGGTAATCAGTCATTTAGTTGTCTAGGTGTAAGTAGTGGCACATGTTCTGGAGAAGCAGTTATATTCGGTTCAGAGAAATCGGATAATCTAATTAAGGGCAAGAACAAGATACTTGTAGCGACAGATCTACCTATAGAAGATTCACAAATAATAAAAGATTTCGGTGGCGTCATTATCGAGCTTGCCGGTATAACTTCCCACGTGGCAATTCTGGCACGTGAATATAAGATACCATGTATTGCCGGGTTAGATAAAGCTGCGCAAATAATAAGACAATCAGAACACATTCGAATAGATGGGAGCTCTGGTGCTATAACTTTTCTTGATAGGAAAGGATTAATTGCAAACAACAAACTTAAAGCTGCGTATGCTAAGCCTGATGAATTACTTATATTCGAAATTAAGGGTAATGTATTAGTAGTAGAAAAAGATAGTGACGTGGTAATTTTGCATCACAATCCTTCAGTGCATGAAGGGATTAGGGACATTGTTAAAAGCATACATCAAAAATTTAACATGCCCGTCTTAAATGGCAGTGTTGACGTATGGCAAAGATATTGGATTCTCTTAGAAGTTTCTGAATGTGATAAAAAAATTGAGGGGGATATTCATAAGGGTGTAAGATTAGTAAAATCCTTTGATATAGATAAAATAGATTTTATGATGAGTAAATTGCTTAAGCTTGCGAGTATTTATTATATGAAATCTGAGCTTATGTATATTAGGTATAAACAGAATAAAAACAGTAACCGTATTAAATCTATTATGGAAGCATTGTATTATTCTTATTATGCATTTTCTTATTGGGGGATAGCCAGCAATGTAATGCTCAGGGATAGTATAGAAAATGCTCTTCTTGATGAATCGGATGAACGAAAAAAATCTAAATTGCATGGATATGCATATAAAATAAATTTAGATGAACACCACCCACTACATAAAATAGGCAATAATATAGTTCATCTTATAGATAGTATATACATTACAATAGAGGAGAATAAAATAAATACACCTAAGCCTTTTTGCAAACTGTGGGAACTGTGCAAGTATAAGTAGCGCGTAGAAATCTGACATCCTGCCATGTTAACTTCCGATGGAAAGGCCGCGGGTGCGAATCCCGCAGAGTCCAATAAACTCTTTTGGAAAGAGTTTAATCAGAAAGCCGAGAGAAAACAGGGCGACAAATCCGTAAGCGGGTCTGGGTGCGATTACGGTTTGAGAGCCGTATCCCAACAAGCCTCTGGGTGCGGTTCCAAAGCTCAGTTCGCACTCATAAAGGGCGAACTTGAGCGTACTTTGCCTACCTTACCAAAACACCATCTTGTCGAAATACGCAAGATGATAATGCAGACGTTCAGGAAACGCTTCCAGAGGAGCCGAATACCTAAGTACGGCTCCCTGAACAAAGGATTTACCGAACAGGAGATACAGCGGTTCTTCAAGGCAGTGGATAATGACAAATTCAGGTTGTTATTCTACTACCAAGCGCAGCTTGGACTCAGGATAGGCGAAGCCGTTAGAATCAATATCAAGGACATAAAGTTCGAGAGCAGGGAGCTAGTAGTCAAGACAGAGAAAGCCATGACTCTGGATACCTTACTGATACCTGCCCCGCTGTTCCAGGCCACGCTGGACTTCATCGAGAAGCATAGCGAGGCCATAGAGAGGGCTGGGGGCTGCATCTTCTTCAAGGAAGAAGGGAAAAGCAGGCTAAGGCAGCCGTTCGTGGCCGAGAACTACACTCGAAATAGGTTCCGGTATTACGCTGAAAGTGCCGGTCTGCTGGAAATCTACGACCAGAGCGATGAGTCTAGGCCGAATAGGGCAGTTAGGAACCTGCACAGGCTCACTACGCATAGTTTGCGCCATTACGCGATAACGAAGTTCGCCGAGCAAACGAATGGCAATGTGTTCCTGACCAGCAAGTTCGCCCGCCACTCCAAGCCCGGAACGACCATGACCTACATAAGCACAGACCGGAAAGCCCTGTACCAGAACATAGAAGGGGCATTCGGCGTAAGCCAAGCAGTAGCTCTAAAGGCAAGGCTTTCCAGCCGTAACTAAAGACCTCGGGCGACTAAAGACCCATAAGCCCAAAAGGTCTTTAGTAAGCTCTCGACGACAAGCTAAAGATCACTCCGTTTTCACGAGGGACTTCTAACCATCAATAATACGGCGTACCTCTTTAGTTGAGGTCTTTAGTAACTTAACCTCGCCACTTCTCTTGTAAACTAACGCAACCTATTTTTATGCCAAGGGCGGTATTTTCATTGATTTCCATGAAAAATACAACTACGCCCTTGGGCGGTATATCTATAATCGACAAAGTAGAAAAGGATTTTGGTCTGGTCTCCTCAGTCTTCGTAGGGATTCTGAGTCACGCATACATCGGCAGGATGAAAATCCTCCTTAACAATCGGTTGACGTATGCAACGTCGATACACCAGATAGTCCCAATCCTATCGGAAGATGCCTGTGCGCTTCTCGGGGCAGAGAACGTTTCCGAGAGGTCGCTTTATCGGACGGTAGAGAAGGTAGGGTTCCTCGCGGCTCCCATCATCGAGAGATACCAGGACTTCCTCAACGCGAGGAACCTTGCGGGCAAGGACCAGAACATCGATTGGTCATCAATCTATTTCGAAGGGAAGAAAGCGGAGATTGGTGCATTGGGTTACTCCAGGGACCACCGCCCCAACAAAATGCAGGTGACCTTCGGGATTGCGACTGGAATCAACGGGATTCCTACGGCCCTGACGATACAGAAGGGCAACATGCTGGACAAAAAACCACGGCATCCGAATACCTTATGTAAACATCGATGAGAAGGTAGCACATTATACGCCTGACTTCTTAATTGAGTATGAAGATGGAACACAGGAAGTTGTGGAGATAAAAGGTAAGAATAATCTAACTGAGGTAACGAAAAGAAAGAGCAAAGCTGCTGAGGAATGGTGTCAAAAAAGAGAGATGCACTATAGGTTAATTACTTTATGAGTACCAATACGGCGAAACCTTTTTACGAAAAGCTTTGCTAAAAAGTCTGGGTGCGCAACCTTTTTGGAAAGGTTAATCGAAAACACTGGGTGCGGCTATAGCTGGTATTCGCACCGTATCTGTTTATATTTCTAAATGCGCTATAATCTGTGTGCGGAACACCGATGTTCGCATTCAACGAAAATAAAATCTACGGTGGCTATATGGAAACAAAAGCTAGACGGCAAACAGCTAGAGCGCGCCCGCTTCGCAAGCGGGAGGTCGCGGGTGCGATTCCCGCCGAGTCCATTAGTGTTTTTACGACTCTAAAAGTAGAGTGTGGTGGCGGAAGTTCCACGACCCCCACTGGCAGGCCTGAATGTGATTGAGGTTCGGATGCCATTGAGGATGTATGTTAAAACGCGGCATGGTTATTGGAAAACCCATTCATCATGGGTGGTTGTATGTAGCTGTCAAGTTCCTATAATCTATTAAGTAAACAAAAATGTTTATATATATGTATACTATAATATAATTATGGAAACAGAAGTAATTAGTATTAGAGTAAAACGTGGTACTATCGGGCAGCTCAAGAAGGCAGGCATAAATCCGAAAGAATATGTAGAGGATATTGCATGGAAGGCAAATGCAAAAAGAGTCTTACTCGAATTGAAAGAAATTATTAAAACTTCAAAACCCTCAAAAGCAGGATTTGCAGTGAAATCGATAAGAGAGGATAGAAATGAGGCTCATTGATAGCTCTGTTATTGTCAAGTACTTTTCGGAAGAGCCCGGATGGGAAGATGTAGAGGCGTATCTCTACGAGCCCATCAGCATAGAACTTTCTATGATAGAGCTGGGCAGTGCCCTTCTGAAAAAAGTCCGTAAGGATGAACTTGATTATAAGAAGGCAGTCGAGATTCTTGAGAGGTATCCGGATACCTTCAGATTTATAGAAGAAAAAAAACATACTAGTAAGGCATTTGAAATCGCTAAGAAATACAATGCATCAATATATGATGCTATGTTCATAGCTGCGGCGCTAAGGAATAATTACGAGTTAGTAACCTGCGACAGGGGCCAAGCAGAGCTTGCTAAGAAAGTCGGAGTCAAGGCAATAGAATGCTAGGTAATATTGGCAAGTACAATCAAATACCATCACCTAATGGCGTTTGTACATCGCACGGTGAACCTCATGAGCTTGGAAGACATGGTAATGGTTTTAAATGAGATAGACGAGGCAGCAAACAACCCTCCCAAAAAGGTAGATGAACTTTTACGGCTCTATATCGACATAGAATGGATTGGGGAAAATGTTGACATCGAAGACATGTTTGGCTACAAGGTATTCAAACTGTTTAAAATAGGTCGGCGAAGGGTTAATAGAAGTCTAAAGAAACTTTCAGAGGACGATTATAATCTTCTGGTAAAGTCACGGACGAAATACCAACCCTCTCAACAGCAGTAGTTTCTATTATATAGTCTAATAGTAAAGATTTAAATAATATCATATAGTATACTATATTATGGATAAAGAAACGCTCAGGCTTGTAATAGTTGATCAGAGAAAGAGCATCGAAGAAAAGTTTAAGGACAAAAACATAATAGTTAGAGATGCAAGTGAGCCGATAGTGCTGAAAGCCCCGACCGCCTTCGTAGTCCTCGGAGTCAGGCGCTCTGGCAAGTCTACGCTTTCAGAGCAGTTGTTCGCTGAAGATAAATTCGGCTATATAAATTTTGATGATGAGAGGCTCCTAGGCGCAACTAAGGATGACCTTAACGTCATACTTCAGATATTCTATGAACTGTATGGATCTGACCTTGGCAATATAATACTGGATGAGATACAATTAGTACCTAATTGGGAACCGTTCGTAAGCAGGCTTAGGGATACAAAGAAGGTCATAGTTACGGGATCTAGCTCTAAACTGCTTAGCGGTGAGCTTTCATCTAGGCTGACAGGTCGCCACATCGACCTGCTGTTGTTTCCATTCAGCTTTAGTGAGTTTCTTACGTATAAACACTGGAATATGCCTAAGGCTTTCTCTACTGCCAACAGGGCAGAGGTTGTGCGATTACTCGATGAGTATATGATTTCGGGGGGGTTTCCAGAGCAGTTTACTCTGGGCAGGCAGATAATCAGGAACATTTACAATGATATAATAACAAAAGACGTTGTAATAAGGCACAAGATAAAGCACATAGGCGATTTAAGGCAAGTGGCACGGTTTTTGGTGTCAAACAGCTCAAAGGAATTTACATACTCTTCGCTTAAAGGCGTGACTAGAGCCAAGAGCCTTATAACCATATCGAATTGGGTGAGGTACCTTGAAGAGGCATATCTTATCTTCAAAACAGAGCGGTTTTCATATAAACTGAAGCAAACAATCCTCGCGCCTAAAAAGATATACTGCGTTGATGTTGGCATAATAGGAGAGATAAGTCCGGAGCCGACGGGCAACAAAGGCAGATTAATGGAGAATATTGTTGCAACGGAGCTAATAAAGGGCAGCAAAAATGTCGGATTTGAAGTATTTTACTGGAAGGACCATCAAGGAAGGGAGGTAGATTTTATTATTAAGGAGGGCAGAGAAATCACAAAGCTAATCCAGGCCACTTACGCAACAAGCCGTGATGCAATTGATGATAGGGAGATAAAGTCGCTAGTAATTGCTTCTAAAGAGCTGAGATGCAAGGATCTTCTTATAGTCACATGGGATTATGAGGGCAGTATTGTAACAGAAGGAAAGAAAATAGCACTTGTTCCATTATGGAAGTGGTTGCTAAATAAAGAATTATTATGATGCCGAAACAGTGTGGTATTTCGCGCCTATCAGAGTTAATTGTGCGACACACACATCAATCTCCCTCAACTTATTGAGCAATTACGAGAAAAGAGATATAAATTAATGTAACGTTAATTAATATAGGTGTGAATAATGCGTGCAAGGCCGTTTATCAAGTGGGCCGGAGGAAAAAGGCAGATACTTAAACATCTAACGGGATCATTGGTAAAATTCAAAGACTATCATGAACCGTTTTTAGGTGGGGGATCACTTTTCTTTGAATTGCATAATAGAAATTTGGTAAGTAGAGCATATCTATATGATTATAATTCAGACCTCATAAATACATACAATGTTATCAAATCTAATGTGACCGAGCTTATTGTCGAACTTAAGAAACCAGTATATAAAAATGAAAAAGAAGCATACTATGATATAAGAAGTTTAGAAGTTGAAGAGGCTATTAATAAAGCAGCTAGATTCATTTACTTAAATAAAACAGCATATAATGGACTTTATAGAGTTAATTCTAAGGGCAAATTCAATACACCTTTTGGAAAATACAATAAAATGAAACTGTTTGATCAAGAAACGTTAATTATGGATAATAAAGCATTACAAAAAGCAGAACTTTTTGCTAGTGACTTCACCGAAGTACTAAAACATGCAAGGAAAGATGACCTAATATACTTTGACCCACCGTACCAACCACTATCCAGAACATCTAATTTTACTGGATATACGAACAAGAGCTTTGGTGAGAATGATCAGATCAGACTGGCGGAAACATTCAAAACGCTTGTAAATAGGAGATGCCATGTAATGCTAAGCAATTCAAAAACCAAACTAATAAGTGAACTATATTCTAACTTTAACATAGAAGAAGTTTATGCCAATAGGGCAATAAATTCAAAAGGAAATGGAAGAGGCAAGATAGCAGAATTAATAGTAAGAAGTTGGAAGAACAAACAGGTGCCTCTATTCAGAGTACAAAAGCAGGTTGTTAGTGAGATTAAGCAATAGGTAATATTTATGAACTATAAGGAATTTGGTTACAAATCTAAAGAAGACTATTTCAAGGAGTTCTATAATACATTGCTAGAAACTAATCGGACACCCGAATTTTTTGTCAATTGGGATAAAGTATATTCAAACTTAGAAAAGCACTTGGACGAAATATCATTGCTGAATGGTTTAGTAGTTATAAAGGACAAAAGTAAAAGGACTGCCCATTTAGAACGAATACTAAGGAAATACCCAAAAACACGTTTAATAATTCCGTTTCTTGTTGCAACGAGAGAAAGTAAATTTAATCTGCTTCTAATAGATAAAGATGGTGGAATATCTTATACAAATATAAACTTCAGTGAAGGATCTATAAACGATATATTAGATTTTTGTAAAAAGACAAAGATAGTTGAAGCATTAGGCACAATTAAGGATCTATATACCTATCTACTTGGAGTAGAAGTAGGATCTGATACTAACGCAAGGAAGAATCGTTCTGGTAAGATCTTTGAAGAACTAACATTGAAAGCTTTGCAGAAATCGGGAATAGATGCGAGGAAGGCGAGCGGAAAGAATAAGTTTGGAGATAGAGATAAAACATCCGATATAATAATATATAAAAAAGGTAAAATATTTGCTTATATCGAAGCTAATTTTTTCAACGGATTAGGGAGTAAGCCACTCGAAACTGCTCAGAGTTATATCAATCTACAAAGAGATGCGAAGAAGAGTGGGATGAAATTCATTTGGATTACTGATGGGGCAGCATGGAAAACAGGTAAAGAAGCCAGAGAAGTTGCTTTTGGACATATAGAGTATGTTTTCAACCTGAAACTTGCAGCTAAGCTAATACCAAAACTTATTAAGAAATAATGTAAATGGCATGTGGCTAAACCTTTTCGGAAAGGTTAATCGAAAATACATGGTATGGCCATAGCCGGTATTCACACCGTATCTGTTTATATCTCTAAATGCGCCATAATATGTGCGCGAATGCACAGATTTCGCGTCTTCAAATCCACCCCTCTCCGTATGGGACTATTCTATGGTCTTGATTTCGAGAATCCTCTCTATTCTAAAGTTTCTCTCTTCCTTTCTTTTAGAGTCAAATCCCGACATGCCGGAATAGCTCATTCCCATATAGTCAAACCTCCCTATCTTGGATGGCTTCACTATCCTTCTAGACTTTTCATCATTAGCTTTAAGGTACAGAATCTCAATACTCTTTCCTGACTTTATTGCCTGTTCTATAAGTTTTTTCTTTTCGCGCAACGGCATCTTTTTCTCTGATTTGCCATACTGATATCTAGTTATAAATCTCACTACACGCCAGTCTGTAAATATGTGCCTCTTCTCCAAGCGTTTCTTCAGAATTATGCCCTCAAGGCTTACACATCTGCTCAGAGCCACATACAGCTGGCCGTTTGCAAACGTGCCGCTGCCTACGTCTACAATCATCTTATCGAATGTCTTCCCCTGGCTTTTGTGTATTGTAACTGCCCATGCCAACATCATTGGATATTGGGTAAAGCTACCGATAACCTCTGGAATGAGTCTGCGAGAGCCAGCATCATACGAAAATCTGAAAAGTTCCCATGTATGCGGAGTTACCTCTGCAGTAGAACCATCAGCAAACCTTACTATTATCACATCTGCCGCCCCATCTTCCTGGTTTATGGCAGCAATATAACCAACACTTCCGTTAACCCATCTTCTGTCCTTGTCATTATTCAGAAGCATTACCTGCGATCCTACTTTTACGTAAAGTCTTTCTTCGGCCGGAAGGGACTTTATGTCAAAATCGCCTTTAAATCTGGCTTTGTATGCAAAGGTTTCTGTCTTGAGCTTTGCGAGGTTTGCATTGTTTATCTCGTCCGCAAGCCTGTTTATCGGGACAAGGGTTATGTAGCCATCAGAAACCATTGGGCTGAAAGACGGATCAAATCTCTTGTTAAGCTCTTTAAGATGCACCTCTGTGGCAGTATTGTTTCTTACAGCATTAAGCAGTTCTATAAAATGCGCATCATCTTGCCTGTAGCACTTATCAAGTTCAACAAATTCAGCATCAAGGTCATTGAACGCATTAGCATCAAAGAAGTACTCGCTTGCGTAGTACTCCTTAAACATTTTCTTTTCTCTATATGTTACTATCGGAGAGAGCTGGTATAAATCCCCTACGAATGCCATCTGGACTCCCCCGAAAGGTAGCGAGCTGTCCTTCCCGTTTAACCTCATAAATTTGTCTATGCAGTCAAGAAGGTCAGCCCTTACCATCGATATTTCATCTATTATTATCATATCCAAACTCCGGTAAAGGCTAGATCCGCGCTTCTTCCTTACCGTAAATTGCGTTACGTCTGGCCTGAAGCCGAAGAAAGAGTGTATTGTCTGGCCTTTTACGTTGAGCGCAGCAACTCCTGTAGGCGCAAGCACAGCCACATTCTTTTTTGTGGTCAGGCGGAAGTATTCGAGCAATGTAGATTTTCCGGTTCCTGCGCGTCCCGTTATGAAAATATTCTTGTTGGTGTTTTCCAGCACATCTAGCGCAGCCCTGAACTTTTCATTGATCTCTACGGACCTGCCATTCGGCATAGGCAGCGTGTCATTTCGTTCGCGGTTCATATATTATGATCTGAAACATACATTTTAATCATTTATTCATTGATGTTAGTGGGCCTTAACCGAGCTACTGTGCGGTTGCGTACTTTGAAAGCAGCAGATTCCATCCTCTTGTTTCTATAAACAGAACATATTAATTTTTATGTTTGGAGTACTATCTACAAACACCTGTTTATCTGATACGATGTTAGACATAAATTCAAATGAGAAGTACATCTACGAATACTGGAAGCATAACGATATCAACCAGAAGGTAAAGGCCAAGAATAAGGGCATAGGAAAGCAGTTATACTTCCTTGATGGACCTCCATACGTGACAGGGGATCTTCATCCAGGCCACATCTGGGTCAAGGGACTGAAGGATCTCTTTGTACGATATAAAAGGTACCGCGGTTTTGATGTTGTAGACCGCGCCGGTTATGATGTACATGGCCTTCCAACAGAGAACGCTGTAGAGAAAAAACTCAAGATAACTCACAAAAAAGAGATAGAGGACCGGATCGGCATCGAGAACTTCATCAAGGAGTGCAGGACATACATAGAGTACTATATCGGCAGGATGACAAACGACTACGAACGCTTCGGAATATCACTCGATTTCAGCGATCCTTATCTTCCACATTCCAACTCTTACATCGAGACTGCATGGTCTATGCTAAAGACTGCACATGAGCGCGGATTCCTATATAAAGGGAGCAAGACTACGGGTTATTGCCCTCACTGTGAATGCGTCGTATCACAAGGGACTATGGAGATAGAACACTCAGAGGAACGCGACCCTTCTATATTTGTTGCTTTCATGGTAGATACATCTAAATCTAACAAATCTGGCATAAAACTGACAAAAGGAACATATCTGTTGGTATGGACGACCACCCCCTGGACCTTGCCCGCAAATGTAGCTATAGCAGTAAATCAAAATGAGCCTTATGTTAGTGCAAGGATACAGGGCAAGGACTATATTGTTGCCAAGGCGAGGCTGGATTCTGTGTTAGAAGCCCTAGGGGAGAGCGCGATAGTAACGCAGGAGTTCAGAGGAAGCGATATCCTTGGCATCTACTACGTCAATGCCCTGGAAGACGACGTTCCAAAACAAAAGGAGCTAAGACGTTACCACAAGGTAGTCTCCGGAGCACAGTTTGTATCGGTTGCTGAAGGCACCGGGCTGCTTCACGTAGCGCCAGGCCATGGTCTTGAGGACTACTCTTTGGGTCTCTCATTGAAACTTCCGATATTCTCCCCAATCTCTCCTAATGCCTCCTACAACGAAGATGCAGGAAAGTACAAAGGCATACGTGTGCCAGACGAGGCAAATAAAGCTGTACTTGAAGATCTGGAGAGACTCGGCGTTCTTCTCAAAAACGGAACCCTTATGCACAGCTACCCGCATTGCTGGAGATGCCATTCTAAGGTTATCTTCATCGCCTCCCCGCAATGGTTCCTGAACGTCCAGAAGATCAAACCAAAGCTACTAAGAGAGAACAGAAAGATAAGGTGGCATCCAGAAGAGGCGCGATCCTGGGAGAATGACATCCTGACAAACTCTCCAGACTGGTGCATCTCCCGCCAAAGGTACTGGGCGATTCCCATGCCGATATGGGTATGTAAAGAATGCGGGACTATAACTGTCATAGGTTCAAAAAGCGAGCTTGAAGAATCCTCATCAAACCCGGAATACGTACGGTCTATAACCGATCTGCACAGGCCTTACATAGATAAGGTGGTACTCAAGTGCACGGCGTGCGGAGGCGAAAGTTTAAGGGTTCTTGATGTTATGGACGTATGGTGGGACTCTGGAAGCGCATTTAGGGCGAGCCTCACAAAGGACCAGTTCGAACGCGTTTTCCCTGTAGAATTCGCTGTTGAGTACATTGAACAGATAAGAGCATGGTTCCAATACATATTGAAAGTCGGGATTTTTGTATACGGGAAGAATCCCTGGAAACATATAATAGTACATGGAATACTTTGGGGCTCTGACGGGAGGAAGATGAGCAAGAGCTTCGGTAACTTCAAACCGCTCGGAGAACTGGTTGACTTCGCAACTGCTGATGCATATAGGATATGGGCGATAGGACACGATCCCATACGCAACAGAGAGCTCGACTACGATGACATAAAAGACCGCGATAAATTCGTGATAATGCTGTACAATATCTCAAATCTAATCAAAGATTATTCAGACGCTACCGACTACAAGCCCAAATTAAAAAGAATCTCAAGAAAACTGGAGAAAGAAGAGATGTGGATCGCCTCTAGATTCGAATCCACAAAGAAAAAGATTACAGAATCTCTAGATGGATATGAACCATACTATGCTACGAAGGCAATAATGGATTTCGTAATAGAAGACCTTAGCAGGTTTTACCTAAAGATTGCGAAGAGAAAGATACTGACAGGGAGCACGAGGCAGGCAAAATCCGTAATAGACCTTATCAACCACATATTCTTTAACTGCCTAATCATGATGTCTCCTATCGCACCATTTGCCCCTGAGAAGATATATCTCGATCATTACAAATTCAAAGAGAGCATATTCCTAGAAGAATGGCCAAAGCCAGATAGCCGCCTTATAGACAAGTCCCTGGAAGAGGATTTCCTATACGTACAAGAGGCGATAACTGCAATCCTTAACTGCCGCGAAAAGAGCAGAATACCATTAAAATGGCCGGTTTCAGATGCTACATTGGAAATAACAGATGACTCTGCGTACTCTGCAATAGGTAGGTTTGCCGAAATAATAGAGAGCTCGACAAATTCGAAAGGACTGATCATAAAGAAGAGATCTGGAGTTAATGAGGAAGTAAAACCGGCATTCGGGAAAATAGGTCCTGACTTCAAGGATAAGGCAGGAGCTGTGGCATCCGCACTGAAAGGAACTGACGCCACAGAGCTGAGAAAAGGGGTAGAAAGCAGCGGCTATTTCCTGCTTAAGACAGAAGTTGGCGAAGTAAGGATAACGGCCGAACACTTCACAGTAGTGCAAGGCACAGAGGCCGGAGACGCTGTAATATTCAAATATGGCACTGCGGCAGTCAACAAGGAAATCACACCAGAGCTGAAGGAGGAAGCCCTGATAAGAGAGATCGAACGCGAGGTACAGCTATCAAGAAAAAAGCTAGGCTTGAAGCGTCCCGACAAGATAAAGATAGGATATGGGTCTTCAGAAGATATATCGGTGGTAATAGCGAAGAACGCAAAGAAGCTGAAGAAAGACCTGAATGCCATATCAATAAAGGAGAAACTGATAGGAGATGATCACAAGGAGATAAATTTTGAGGGCTCTGTGGTAAAGATATCGGTACTTCACACACCCTCCTAAACATCATACGTATCTCTTTGCCTGTATGAGTAAAAACCCTCTCCAGACTTTCTCCCCAGCTTTCCCGACTCTACCAACCGATTTATCAGCTCAGGCGTCTTAAACCTCTCATCCTTTGTAGCCCTATATATCGAATCCGATATATCCTTGCATACATCCAATCCTATGAAGTCCGCCAGCTCAAGCGGTCCCATCGGATGGTTCAATCCAAGCCTTACTATCTTGTCTATCCCTTCCTTCTCAGCTACTCCCTTCTCAAGCAGTACAACAGCCTCGTTGAGCATCTGCATGAGGATGTTGTTCGCCACAAAACCCGGATAGTCCTTTACCTTTATCACAGTCTTTCCACACGCGTCCGCAATTCCTAACGCCCTTCTCTCCGTCTCTCCAGAAGTGTATTCAGTTACTATCATTTCAATCGGTTTCATTACAGGTACCGGGTTGAAGAAATGCATGCCTAGGAATGCCTCCTTGTCCAGAATCGCAGCAGCCAGCCTCGTTATAGATATGGATGAGGTGTTTGTCGCTATTATCGCCGAGCCTCTGTATCTGTCTGCATTCTTCAGCACCTCCATCTTCATTGCTTCTGATTCCGTGACCGCCTCAATTATCGCTTCTGAGCCCTCCATCTCTCTGTAATCGGTTGTTGCAGAGACTCTTCCCATCGCCATAGATGCATCGTCTCTGCTGATGACCTTCTTTCCCAGCGCCTTATCAAGACTCTTCCTTATTCCTTCCACCGCGCCCGCCACAGAACCGCTGCTGTGGGCCAACCACACAACCTCGTAATCAGACACTACCAACATATGGACTATTCCAGTTCCCATGGTTCCGGTGCCCATCACAGATACCTTCTTTTTCATTATTCCACCAAGCTTAATACCATAGACGCGGATCCTCCGCCTCCGTGGCAAAGAGAAGCCAACCCATACCTCCTTTTTCCTCTTCTCATCGCATGCACGAGCGTAGTCAATATCCGCGCTCCGGAAGCACCTATTGGGTGTCCAAGCGCAATCGCGCCTCCATTCACATTAAGTCTTGAGTAATCTATACCTAACTCCCTTGCAACAGCGATAGTTTGCACCGCAAACGCCTCGTTTATCTCTATCAGATCGATTCCATTCAAATCCAGGCCTCTCTTTTCCAATACCTTCCTTACCGAGTCTATTGGAGCAAGCCCGTACCATTCAGGCTCTATGCCGCTATCAGCAAAGGACACCACCTTAGCCATTGGTCTTATTCCCATCTCATCAGCCTTCCTCTTCGAAGCAACTACTACGAACGCAGCACCATCGCTCAATTGCGATGAGTTACCAGCTGTTATCGTCCAGTCTCCGAATGCAGGTTTAAGCTCTCCGAGCTTCTCCATCGAGGTATCATTCCTGATTCCTTCATCCTCAGAAATTAAATCCTCGCCTGCTTTTATTCCCACAATCTCTCCTCCGAATCTGCCATCGCTTCTTGCGCTCTTTGCCTTATGGTGGCTCTCCAATGCGAATCTATCCTGCTCCTCTCTTGAGATACCGTACCTTCTTCCTATTTTCTCAGCCAGCCCTCCCATATGCATGTCTGAATAACAGTCCCAAAGCCCATCATAAACCATCTCATCTATGAGCTTGTAATCCTCATCTCTTCCAGAAGAGTATTTGCAGAATTCCGGAAGCCCGATGTCTCCCGTTTTTCTAAAACCCCTACTACTCCTTATTATCCTCGGCGAATTCGACATGCTTTCCATCCCACCAGCTATGATGATATCTGCGTCTCCGGTCCTTACCATATTCGCAGCTATCTCAACAGCCTTAAGCCCAGACGCGCATACCATATTGACACTAAATGCAGGTACCGTTGGTTTTAATCCCGCGCTCATCACAACCTGTTTTGCCGGGTTCTGTCCAAGTCCTGCAGAAAGCACATTCCCACATATCAGACCATCCGGAGAGATCGGATCCCCAAATTTTGATACAAGCCCTTTCACAACCTGTGATGCAATATCTATTGCAGAAAGCGCGGCCATTCCCCCCATAAACTTGCCTATCGGGCTCCTTACAGCTTCAAGTATGTATGCATCTTCCATATCCTTCAAACCTTCCTCTTCGAGAGAAATGCAGCTATCTTCCTTCTCGCAGAATCACTCATCAAACTCTTTAAAAATGCATTCCTCTCCGCCGAAGTGTCGTAAACGAACTGTGAGTTTACTGCCCTCTTTGTCAGCGCAACCGCCCCTTCTGGAATCTCCGCAATCTCTTCGCATAATTTATATGCCGCTCCATACGCATCATCCTTCTCAACAACTTCGTCTATCAACCCGATATCTAGCGCTTCATCGGCATCTATCTGGTTCCCACTAAGCATCATCCTTCTCGCCCTTGCCCCTCCGATCAGATACGGCAAACGATAAGTTGCTCCTCCCCCTGGAGTTATCCCATGTCTTACCTCTGGTTGTCCAAACACTGCCCCTTTTTCTGCCACTCTGAGGTCGCATGCCATCGCAAGTTCGTTGCCCCCGCCAAGGCAGTAACCGTTTATCGCAACTACCACTATCTTATCCGATTTCCATATCCCATCATTGAGCTTATGGAAAAGATCAAACGCCCTTCCCGCATCCTCTTCGCTCTTTAGGGACGCAAGATAAGCGAGGTCTATACCCGCACAGAACGAGCCCCCAGTCCCAGAAAGCAATACAACCCTGCTCTCTTCGGATGCATCGGCTTTTCCAAAGGCATCGACGAGGAGTTCAAGCATCTCCCTGTTCATCGCGTTCAGTTTTTCCGGCCTATTTAGCTTTATATCGAATATCTCCCCATTATTATAATCAACCAATCCCATGATTCTGAATGGCATGAAAGAGATAAATGGTTAATGTATTCTTGTATACTCCTCCGAAAGTTTTACATAAGCCTTCCAGTTAAGTGTTATCCTTCTTTTCTGCTCTGCTGTCAGCCTTCCCCTTATCTTTGCCGGTACTCCAATCGCAAGGCTGTTACTCGGTATAACCATTCCCTCCGGAACTACACAGCCGGCAGCAACTATGCACCAATTCCCCACCTTTGCGCCTTCCAGTATTATCGCTCCCATCCCTATAAGGCAGTTGTCCCCTATTCTGCATCCATGCACAATCGCGCCATGGCCTATCGTGACATTATCCCCCACTATTGTCGGAAACTTGTCTGCCGTTCCGTGCAGCACAGCATTGTCCTGCACGCTAACATTCTTTCCTACCCTCACGTAGTTCATATCGCCCCTTAGCACAGCCCCAGGCCATATGCTCGAGCCGCTCCCTACCCTAACGTTCCCTATAATCACAGCACTCTCGTCTATGAGGACCGCGCTACTGATGGCAGGTGTCTTTCCTCTGAACTTCATATTCATCCAATCACCTATACGCCTCAAAACCCTTCCCTAACAGTCCAGATGCTATCTTGAGGTCCTGTATTTCGTCTGTGCCCTCATATATCCTTGCTACTCTGCTGTCGCAGAAAAGCTGTCCAACGGGCGACATAAGAGAATATCCAAATCCTCCGTGTATCTGAACAGCTCTGTCTGCAGACTCAAAGGCGAGTCTTGAAGCTATTCTCTTTGCGAGAGAGACATTCCTTTCGGTCTCTTCCATGAGCGTTATATCTTCCGGATTCTTCTCATAATACTGCTTCCTTACTGCAGCATAGTATGTCGGCCATCTTGCCATCTCGAGGTTCTGCGCTATCGCAGATATGTGCTGTTGAATGAGCTGATGCTTACCTATCTCCTTCCCGTGCTGTATTCTCTCTCTTGCTCTGTTTACAGACGCTTTGAGCGCGCTATCTATGATTCCTACGCATCCTCCCGCAACTCCAAGTCTCGCGTTGAGCAAGGCAGAATATGCAATATGCATGCCAGCGCCCTCATTCCCTATCATATTCTCTTGCGGGATTTCAACATCATCGAACTCTATCATCCCTGTATCCGATGTAAAAAGTCCGATTTTCTCCCTCAGCTCAATCCTTCCGATCCCCGCGCTTCTTGCGTCTACTATGAATGCACTTATCTTTCCAGAATCCCTCTCTCTTGCAAAAACTATGATGTGATCGGATATTGTGCCATTCGATATAAGATATTTGGTGCCTGTGATCTTGAACGCAGATCCGTCTCTCTTGTACTCTGCGCGCAATGATGCTGGATCGCTGCCCGCCTCAGGTTCGGTAAGCCCAAAAGCGTATATCTTTTCGCCCTTTACCGCTTTCGGCAGATGTTCCTTTTTCTGCGTATCACTCCCCCATCTTTCTATTGTCTGTTCGCATAGAAAGAGCTGCACGTTCATGAAGCTGGAGATTCCCATTCCAAGCTGCCCCAACCTTTCCTTCACAAGAACGGAGATTATGGGAGGCATGTCGAGTCCCCCGTATTCTTTGCTGACAGGAAGGCCGAGAAGGGAATTCCTAGAAAGTATCCCGGGAGTTTCAGAGTTGAACTCACGCTTCATGTAGTGCTCATATTCTGGCCCGGCGAGCTCGTCTCCCGCCTTGTCGGCGGAGATAAGCACCTTCATCTCATCCTCAGATATTTTATGCATAAGCGATGCATATTCTATAGATTTAGCAAACAGCTCCTCCATTCTATCCACCTACTTCTCAATAGACCCCCTTATATTAGAGACTATCTTCCTAATCTTTTCTTCAGCAACGCCTCTTAATATTCCTTCCCCTACCCCGCTTATCACTCCTCTCAGCTCCGCATCTGCGCTCCACGATAGCACAGAAGTATTACCGGATCCATCAACGACTAGGTCAAGCCTTATTCTTATCTCGCTTCCAAGTCCTTTCCCGGAAAGTGAATAGGAGAGACGGTTCTCGGAAATCACGTTTACCTTGCCGTCCATCTTGAAATTTCCTCTGACAATCCCCACCCCGAGATTCACTATTATAGAGAAACGTGTATCGTCTATACGCGCAAACTCTTTCGAGTCTGGTACGCACTTTGCGGTCCTTTCTGTATCAGATAAAAAGGAAATAAGCTCTTCCGAGCCAGTTTTTATCTCTGTCTTATCCTTGAAAGAAATCAGCATGGTAAGGTATGCATAGCAAAATATTTATTTGAGGCGCGTAGGCTACCCACAATGGGTGCTGCAAGGTGCCATCCTTCTAACTACAACACCGTCATTCGTCTAGAGGAATCTGCACCTTGATTTCCTTCCCCTTCGGTTTGGGCGTTATCGTAGATCCCTCAAATTTTCCCTTCTTCAGGTATTCATCTATTCCAGCCAGCCCGAACGGCACAGGTATGCTGAGCCCTCTGCTCTCTGTAGGTATGAATACCATAACGTTCTTCCCGGTAAGGCTTATCTCATACATCATGTTAAGTGCCCTGAGCTGCATCGCCTGGGGATGGTTCGAATACTTTCCTGCAGCCTCAAGCATCTTATCCGCAGCGAGGGATTCGCTCTCCGCGAGTATGACCCGCGCCTGTTTCTCTCTGTCGGAAGTCGCAACTCGCGCCATGGCGTTCTGGAGCTCGTCCGGTATGGTAACATCTCTTATCTCTACAGATATCGCTTCTATCCCCCAATCCTTTACCCTCTCCTCTATAAGTCCCTTTATATCATTCCCTATTATGTCTCTGCCAGCAAGCATGGATGCTAGTGCGCTCTTCCCTATAACGTCCCTCATGGCTGTTTGTGCGGCGAGCAGCACCGAATCGTAATATGACTGTACGTTCAGTATCGCGCTCTTCGAATCCCGCACCTTCCAGAACAGTATCGCATCCACATCTACCGGGACGTTGTCTTTTGTAAGGGTCTTCTCTGCCTTGAATGCAGTGCTTATGACTCTTGTATCTACCTTTATTGGAGTGGAGTCTATCACAGGCACTATGAAGAATAGTCCAGGGCCTATAATTCCTTTATACTTCCCAAGCCTAAGCACAGCCATCTTGTTCCATTGGTCAAGGACTCTGATAGAGAGGGCTAAAAGTATCATCAGTACGAAAAAGAATACTGCCACAGAGACAAACACACTTCCGGTGAAGAACCATGCAATGCCAGAAATGGCTGCGAGCACTAATAAATCAACAGCAATTGCCGTACCTCCAGAATATCCTGCATCAGGATCAGAATCGTGCTTGCTTTGGTGTTGCATAATATCTTACAGACTTGTGTAGAATGATTATTAATACTTTCAATCCGATGGTAACAATGCAGGATATAAACTTGTGGTACCTTCTCGAGCCTATCGCCGCAGTCTTAATATCCACCATTCTTGTAATGTACTGGTACAGAAAGAGGAGGTTCGGCTTCATCATCTTGATGTATTCGCTATTTGCATATGCAATTGCGATTACGGTAAAGGTGGTGTTCCAGGAGCTTACCATTGGGTATCTGCCTCAAAATCTTTACATACAAGGCCTATATTACGGCCTTCAGACCGCCATACTTGAAGTAGGGCTTGCGTACATATTTGCAAGATACCTTGTCAGGAAGAGAGAAACTAAGGCGATTGATGGAATATCATACGGCCTTCTGCTCGCATTCTGGGAAAACGGAATCCTTCTGGGTGTGCTCCCCATTATAAACATCATAAGCGCATTCGCAATAATCCATGGCGGGACCGCCGCTTCTTCAACAGTGTATAACTCTATCGCCTCTTCGAACCCATCCCTCCTTCTTGGAGGAATTCCAACCGTATCCATCCTCTTAGGGATACTTGAAAGGGTATCTTCAATAATAATCCATCTCTCATGGGGCATACTTGCATTTGCCGCAGCTTTCTACGGAAGGAAGAAATATTTGGCACTTGCACTTCCGATGGGGCTTGTCGATTTCTTCGTACCATTCTCCAAGAGTATCGGCATCTTCCATTTCGAGATCCTTATCTTCCTGATATCGGTCGCATCTCTTGCATTGGCATACTTCGGAGTACCCTTCCTAAAAAGAAGGAAGGGATCACAGAGAGGTGCACTCCCTAAGCAACATCACTCTTCAGCGTACAACCAAAATGCTTATATATCAGAAAACAGAAATAATAAGTGATTTAAATGGATAGACGTAAAAAGGTAGAAGATTCTCTAAGTCAAGTTGCCCTACATGCAGGCATTATAACAGAACAACTAAAATATCTAAGAAATCCTCCGGATAGCGTAGTTAGCTTTTCCGGATTTATGCGAACTCTTATGCGAACTACAACTAACATAATAAAGACAGACGGATATCACGACCAAGAGACAAAAGAGTTTGCTGCTGGTCTTGTACGCGACATTGTTAAAGCAAAGTCGATAGCCGCTGCCATATCGACAGCCGAATCCAGAATCGTGAAACCGAGGAAGCACCCTGCGCTTAAGGAACTACAGAAGATATCCAGAAGTCTGGACCTCCTAAAGAAAAAGACAGAAAGGTCTGGTAGAAAATTCTTCGCCCCACGCCTAACATACGCACGTGCCGAAGCACGCGTTATAAGGTCAATAACCAATTTTATGAATAATAATTCAGGTGAAAGCTTGATAAGCTGGATAACTGAAAGCAAGCGATATCTTGTCTTTTCTGAAATCGTAGGCACTGTCAGGCACAGGCTACTCAATTACAATGCTACAATATCAGACCTTAGGGATTACTTTCTTCTCCATTTCGCGAACGGACAATCACCTCCCAAAGGGGGCGGAAAATACACACCACATCAACCTGCGAAGCGCAATAGACGTCGTTCTGGTACCTCCAGCGCTTCCGGTTCTAAATCAGATACTGTCCACTAATCAGACAAAACAGACAAAAGGGCTAAAAATAAGTGCATACAAACATAATCGGTAATATGCCGAAAAAGAGCACAAAGAAAAGTTCAAGGTCGTCAAAACCATCTAAGGCGGAGGCATGCTGCACAGGGTGCTGTTCATGTTGCAACTGCGCACACTGCAACGGCAAGACAAAATCATGCAAATGTGACTGTTGTTGAATGTGTCCCGGCAAGATGCATGCTATCTCTATTGTGAAATGTCGGTAATGAACTATGAAAAGAATCATCCTATTTTATTATGCGCTTGTCTTGCTGTTGGTTATACTCAGCGGCTCCCTTATCACTTATTTTTTGGGCCACACCACCGGAAACTTCAACATCAGGATAAATAACTTTGTCGAAGCTATATATTTCACAATAGTAACGATATCTACAGTCGGATACGGAGACATATTCCCTATAAGTGCCCTCGCCAGAATATTTGTAATAATACTGATAGTTGTGGGTCTCGGGTTATTCGCATTCGTTTTAACATCCTTATCAAGTGATATAATGAATAAAAGATTGGAATCTTTCGCAGGACGGCTAAGCAGCACGGAACGGAGACGGCTGCATAATCACATAGTGCTGATAGGGTATGGCCCGACCAACGCGACCTTAGACCACACGCTAAAGTCAAAGAACGAACGTGTGATACTTGTCTCTTCAGACAAAGTGGTGGTAGACCAGCTTAATGCGGAGGGCCAAAAGGCATTCTTCGTCGATGTCACTTCCGAAAATGAAATGGGCACATTGAATCTCGACAAGGCCAAAAAGATAATAATAGATATGAGAAACGATTCTCTGACAGTATATGTCTCATTGCTTGTCAAAAACATCTCCAAGCGTGACAATATAGTGATTGTCGCGGAAAAGCCGGCCGTCGAAAAACAGTTAAGGAGCATAGGCATGGATAATATAATAAACCCTGGAGAGATAGCTGCGCAGTACATTACCAAACATTTGAGTTGATTGCATGATGCCAAATATAGATCCTAGACAGCTAAAGAGCATGATGGAGAAGATGGGGATAAAATCCTCCGAGATAGACGCGAAAATGGTCATTATAGAGTGCGATGACAAAAGAATCGAGATCAGGGAGCCGCAGGTAACGAGAATCGAGGCGCAGGGAAGCGTCAGTTTTCAGATATCCGGCGACGTGTCGGAATCTATGATAGAAACCAAAGTCGAGATAACCGAGGATGACATAAAGACAGTGATGGACTCTACAGGGAAAGACAAGAACTCCGCAATGGCTGCGTTGGAGGAATCGAACGGAGACATAGCCGCCGCTATAATAAGCCTAAAGGGCTAAGGTGGTGTTTTGTCAGATCTCACATACATACTCCTATCAGATCCGAGGTTTGTAAAGGAGGCAAAGTCTGAGATCTGTCTGCCACCAGAAGGAGCAAAAGAGCTTATAATCGACAAATATACGCATGTCCTCAGTGTACCATCAGAGTTGAGAATATACGGATCTCAGATCTTCACATACTCTCTCATACCCGCACAGTTCGCAGACTTCAGTGACATCACGGATCTCTCAGCGCCCATATCCGGGTCGTTAAAGCCAGGTCTCAGTTTTAGGATATTCCTTATAGACGCATCATCGCAATTCGATAGCAACAGAGAGATCGAGATAAAGCTTGGAGAGGGGATAGAGTCTGAGGAACATCTTGTGGATCTTACTAAGCCAGATTGTGCAGTTCTTCTGATTATAAAAGACACTGTTGCCATATTTGGCATAGCAGAAGATTCCGCCTCGGTATATGCTATACGCACTATTTTCCGGCCTCTGCAAGAAAAAACGGACTACATAAGCCGCGCAGAGTCAAAACTGGAAGAGGCCATACTCCGTTTCGGGATAGACCTCTCTATAGTGGACACATGCATAGATATCGGCGCAGCCCCCGGAGGCTGGACCGACCTAATGCTCCGAAACGGAAAACGGGTAATAGCTGTAGACAAAGCAGAGCTGGAATACAAGCAGCTTCGAAGATACGGACCGATTGAAATAGTGGCTGAACCTGAAGAACAGGATAAAATGAAAAGGATCGCGGAAATGATAGACCCTGCAATAAGCGTATGTGCCTCAGGCGCATCAGATCGGAAATTTCGATTGATACACATAAAGAGCAACTTCAAAGAGGCAGCAGTCCCGATTCCCGATCAGCTGAAGGCCGAGATGCTGATGGTCGATTCAAACACACACTATACAGAAAGCATAAGATGCGCTCTCGAGCTTTCAAGGTTCGTAAAGAGCGGTGGCCTTCTCCTCTTGACCATTAAGATAAACAACCGCCACCCAAAAGATGCGATAGAATACGCGCTTTCAGAGCTGCCGGTATCATACAGCTCCATAACCTTCAAGAAACTCATTAAGAACAGACGAGAGATTACCCTCTTTGCGAAGCGGATCAGCTCTTGATCCTGAAAGACTGAGCGAACGGGACACCTCCCACAATCTTCACATTCCCCGCATCAATCATTTCCGACTTTACCGCGGCCTTGCACGCCTCTTCTCCAACGATATTCGCAGAGGAGAACCCATCTATCGAGTCAACTGCAGGCGCATCCTTTGCCTCGATGAGCTCCCCTTTATAGAAATCAGCATACATATCTATGTCTATCACTATCTCCCCCTCCGATATGATCTTGCCTACGAGCTCCTCGTCGCACATCGCTATTATGACTCCGTTCTCAGTTTCATGCCTCTTAATGTATATCAGTGAATCATCCGTATTTATATACAAACAAAGTCGCAAGCCCGTACATTATCCCATACCATGCAAGCCAGAATCCGCCCAGTATGTTGCTTGCGCTCAGTGCAAGGTAGCTGAAGATCAGGACTATGCCCGCAAACAAAAGCTCCAGCCTTGTACTCACAAGCGAGTATAGGATACTCCCTTTCTTGCTGGTCTTCTGCCTGCTCCACACGGCAAATGGATTCTTTTTTGTGAATACAGATATAGCTGCCATCGTCCTAGTTACAGCCAAAGCGTAGTTCAATGCAAATAGCATGAGTCCCTTCTTGAAGGAGCCAAAGTAGACCTTTGTCATTATGACCGGCGCAAATATTGACAAGAATAGCGCGGAAGATCCTATTATCTCAAGGTCTGTTGCAACGTTCTCCAGGTTCAGCATCTGCAGCAAGGAGATGTGTGTTATTGATGCTGCAGAGAAGACTATAAGGACAGAAAGCACAGTGAAGGATATGAGCATGACCGATATGTAACTGAGCCCCATCCCATGCATCACATAGTCTATATGGCTTATTACAGACCCCCTGATGTTCTTTTTTTCTCCGACGTAATATCTCATGAACTCCGTGTCCCCAAAGTTATATCTCCACTGCTGCTTTGCGAGTGCGCTGAAACTTTTTACCTGTATTCCCTTCGCATAAACTACCGGCACATACATACTCTTGTAGCCCAATCCACATGCCTCAAAGCTGAAAAACGTATCTTCGGTAACATATTCCGGAAATCCGCCGACTTTGTCAAGTACAGATTTCCTTATTATACCGCACGACCCTGCATATATGGCTGTGTTGTTTATCGCTCTTGCCGGCTCTATGAAATTGAAGAAGAATTTGTCGAATAGGTCGACCGTCTGGGAGAAGAAACTTCCCTTGAAATAGCTCTTCTCTGTCTGTATGTATCCTATCTTCTCGTCCTGGAAATAAGGGAGCAGCTCCTTCAGAAAGCCTTTTCTGACAATTTTCTCGTCGTAATCAAACACAGCTACAAATTCCGCATCCACCTGCCTGAGTGCCACATTCAGAGAGCCAGCCTTCCCATTTATGCTTTTACCGGATATATACCTTATTCCGTTGGATCTGCAGAAGCTCTCAAGAGTGCTTGACCTGTTTGTTGCATCGCTTGTATCAGAAAGTATTACATCCAGTTTCTTTCTGGGATAATCTATTGAAAGGATGCCCGCAAGCGTCCTTTTGACTATACGCGAATCCTCATTCTTTATCGGCACTATCACGCACACCTTCGGGTACACCGACATCGGTCTCATCTCCCTTGCAACCTTTTTCATATGGTCCATGTAGAAATATGATTTATAGTAAAGGTAAGCGGCATATGTGTTGAACGAGCCCGTAATGAACGACAAGACAAGGAAAAGAATCGCAATGAGGTACATGTATGCGCTGTTTGCTATAAGTAACAGGTAGATGGAGAATGATGCTCCAGCCACAGACAAGGCAAAGAATATCGCAAGTATGAGCAGCCTACGGCTAAATCCAACACCGAAAAATATGTTTTTCCTGTATCTGGGCCCAATACTATCCATTCTAACCAGGTTATCATACAGCCTCAAACTATAAAAGTTTTGTTAGAGAAAAGAGATTCTGCCGGGATGGCAGAAACCGGTATTGCGCCAGACATATGGGCGAAACTCGAGATCTGGTTTCCGCAAGGAAGTTTGGGTTCAAATCCCAATCCCGGCGAATTACAGGAATTTCGCAAGGCTGAATTGCTTCGGATTAGCCCCGCTCCCCACGCCGAATACGGTATCTATCTCATTTTTAAGGAGATGGACACGCTGTTTTATGTACGGATCCAAATCATACCTCTCCGCAAGGTCTGTAGCCATCCCAAGATATTTCTCTATCCCTCCCTTCGATATCGTGAGTACTATCCTCCCCTCACATCGCTCGCACTTTCCTGCAAGCGGCACCCTCCTATATTTGGCATTGCACGATATGCACCTGAATCTCTGCTTCGAGAATGAATGAAGGTTCCCCATCAGGTCAGGTATGAAATGGTTTGTTATCAGCCTGCTTGCGGTATCCTTCCGGTCTATGCTGCACAGAACGTCCATAAGTTTAAACTGCTCCTCCACTTTCTCATCCATGGTCTTCATAGTGGTGTAGAAGCTGCGCATAGGGGAATCGGATATTGCGCTTATAGAGCTCTCGTGCGTGAACCAGATTTTCGAGAATTCGGAGCCGCCGAGCCTCCCCTTAACGCTTTCGACGTGAGTGCCGGAAGGAGAGCCCATCCCGAAGGTCGTCTCATAAAAGTCCAGAGAGTAATCCTTTACAACCTCCATATCATGTACCTCGTCGTCAACCTCTGCAGGATTCACGTTAAGCGTAAGGATGAGCGGGGCATCCATGGTGCCGCCGATGGTGGTTGGAAGATACTCCTTGGAGAAGTTGATAAGTCCGTCGAGAAGAAGCATCGTTGTATCCTCATCCCCATCACAGTTTCTTCTCCTAGCGCAGACGAGATACGGATGGCACAACCCTATTGTCGCATCTGTAAAGCCTATGATTCTTCCGAGCACGCCCGCAGAGGTGTGCGGCGAGAGTGTTATGACGCAGTGGCCTACAAGGTCTCCTGCGCTTCCGAGGTTGTAGAATCTTTCCGTCTTATAATGCTTATCGAGCAGGTCATCGATGAATTTTGACACTCTGAGGAAATAATCACCCGCTCCCCTATTGAGAATGACATCCTGGTGCATCAGTTCGACGAGCTGGTCATCTGATACAAGCTCGTTCCCAAAACAATCTGCAGTGTAACCGAGTTCTCTGAGCTTCTCCACGCTTGTGCCTATCTCTTTTGGATAGAAGTGGGTTATCGGAGCATCAGTCGCATCGAATCTTGCGGTCCCGTCCTTAAAAATATAAACATTATGCAGACTCCTAAGTATCCCCTTTTCCAACGGCTCTGATATCCTGTCTCTGCTTACGAGCCCTGCCACTCCTTTGACTGATTTCGGAACAGAGTTGATGCCAAGGTTTGCCAGCGCGGAATTCATGGTCTTCAGAATGTCAACCTCCCTCTGCTCGTTGGAATATGTCGGTGCTTCGCAGGTCAAGCATAACTTCTCGGAAGTTCTCGCCCCGCACTTCCTGCACTTCCTTTCTATCTTTGCACGGCAGCCGTGCACAGAGCAGAACGCCGACTCGATATACTCTTTGCCTATGCTGCATCTGAAGCTTGCTACATCGAGAATCACGCCTCCGCTCTTGAGCTTCTTGCCCTCTATGAAATACGCTTTTGAAAGATTCCTGTCTTTTCCCCCATGTTCCCCTACCGGGAACAAAAGATTTGGCGCAGGTTTCATCAGCCTCTCCTTTGCTTTTTCTGGCCTGCCCATCCTCCCACCTATCCTATACGCCCTCTTCCGCAACTCCAGCTCTGATACCGAGTTCAGCATACCGAGTGCGTTTGTGCCATCCATCTTCCTTACTGAAAGGTCTATTATTCCCTCCCTGGCAAAACCGAAAGCCGAAAGGATGCTCTGCGCATCATCCCCTCTTATCTCGATCCTGTCGCCAAAGTCGAAGTGCGGTATGCATATCCTCTCTATTATGCTTCTTATCCTTCCAAGCTCTCCGGTAAAGAGTATCGCCTCCAGGTTAAACAGAAACTCTCCGCGCCTGTCCATCCTGAGCGAAGAGTGCCGTATCGCCTCTGCGAGAATCGGTATCTCATAATCCTGCATGTCGGAATAATCATAGAGATAGCGCGGATGCAAAGGCACACCGTACTTTTTAGAAATCTCATACGCTTTCTTGAACGAGCTGGCGATTCCTTCATTCCCCTTCTCCTTTAGTTGCGCACTCCAATACTCCTCGACGTAGCTGGTAGGCATCAGTTTTGTATTGGACTTCTTGAAATCTCCGAGGGTTACGAGCAGATCCCCGACAGAGAGTATCTTGCTTATGTTCCCGTAAACCTCTCTGGCAGTTGCAATATCATTTACCCTAAAGGCCTCTCCGCTCTTCAGTTTCACGAAAGGCCCTTCTATCGAGTCGACCGGCATCACTATGCAGCCCTTTCCAGGTTTCTCTATCTTGAGCTGTGTCCCTACGGCGATAAACCTGAGAAGCAGCATCGTTGCCGGGTTAAGCCCCTTTGCAGCTATTCCAGTAAACCTCGACCTCCCATACCTAAGCCTAAACGCGCCGGGATGCTCCGGATACGCGAATACAGGTCTGCCTGCGACCTGTTCATGCAGGAAGACCGCATCCTTTTCTATGTTTTCATGCTGTGCCGATCCTTTGTCGACCTTTATTATATTGTTGAGCCAGTTCCAATCGAGCTGCGCGATCTTTGTATACTTCAACATGTTCTTCGCTTTCTGTGCGATTCCTTCGCAGCTTACAAGCGCTATCCCCCCCCTTATCCTATTGGTCATCCTTTCCTCTTTTCCCGAAGCGTCGATCCTTACAATGTCCCTATGCAGGCTTACCTCAAACTCCTCTGTAGGCAATCCATCTATGCATACAGGGCAGTTCTCGAATATTGTCCTTATGTCGTCTTCAGGAGGAAAATACTGGAGGCGGGCAGCACGTGCGTTGTACATTTGTATCTCTTCCAGGTACCGTTCTACCTCTTTTGCCTGCGCTTTGTATGTCCCGATCCCCATATGTTTCCTTGCAAGGTCGAGCAGCGCAACTGATAGAGCAGCGCCTGTCCCGCCCGCTCCCCTTATCGGCCCGGCATATAAGGCGGCCACATAGTCTGATCCATCTGGATTCCTATGTATCTCTACTCCTTGAAACCCCTCAGTCGGGGCTACCAGTATGCCCTCAGTAAGTACTGCGAGCCCTATCCTAACTGACATGTTCATGCGTTCCAGCTTGCCATCAGCCTTTATCGCCTTCGCCACATCTTCATCCTCGCATATCCTGTTTACTATCCTGAAAGCGAGTTCCTGCCTGCTCTTTGAGTTTTCTGATTCCTCTCTTATTATATCCGCTATTCCCTCAACACCTATTATTCCCTCTACCCTTGATGCGAGGTCAGGCGCAGCCAGTATCTCTACCCTATCGCTAGGGTCGTAGCCTTTCGACCTTGCGTTTGAGGCAACCCGGTTCGCCGCCTCAAAGCCTTTGTTAAGCTCCTCAAAGTAACGCTCTATCTCCATCTCAATTACCGAAATCGATATAACTGAACTTGTACTTCTTCATCTCAAGGACAGGCATCAGGCACGGAGTCGGTATGTGGCCCTGCTTTATCTGAAAGTCAGTCCTTCCCTGCCATGTCCCGCTGTTCACTATGCTGACTCCGTGGTATGTTGACATTCCAACTTTGTGTATGTGTCCCATGTGGAGTATGTCAGGCACAATATCTATAACCAAATTATCCTTTTTGCTCGGAACTACTATGTTTCCACCATATATCGGGGAGAGATGCCTCCTTTTCAGTATCTCTTCCATCGCCTTCTCGGGCCTGGAGTAGCTGTTGTCTGGTATTGATCTTATTATAGAATCGAGCGAGGTACCGTGGTAGGAGAGTATATCAAGGCCGTGTATGTTCATGTAAGTAGGGTTCGGCACAAAATGCACATTGTTCATTTTGAGGTCTATAAGCTCGGCAGGAAAACTGGGCTGCGGCTCTGCCCTTTGCACAGAGTCGTGGTTGCCTGGTAGCACAAATATCTGGATATAATCAGGGATTGCCTCAAGATAATCAGCCAGCACGTTATACTGGGCGTTCATATCCTTTATTGCGAGGTCCTTCTCCTGTCCCGGATAGACCCCTATGCCGTCGGCCACGTCCCCCCCTATTATCAGATATTTTACCTTCTCGGCGATTCTCTTGTCTTTCTCTGTATTTCCATTCAGCCATGCCACCATATTCCTGAAACCTTTGTCCATGAAATTCCTGCTCCCGAAATGCACATCTGATATGAACGCGATTGCGAGATCTTCCTCTACCTGTTTATGCGTCTTTATCGGGATGTCGGGCCAGAGAAGGGAGTTTGCGATCAGGAGGGCGCCATATATCTTTCCTCGCACAGCAACAACCTCGTCGTATACGAGTGAGTACGCCTTCTCGTAAAGGTTCTCGCGGTTCTGGGGAGTGTTAGTGAACACGACTTTCGCGGTGCCGCTCTCGTCCTCAATCTCTACAAGCAGATTGTTATTCTTTGTGATCCGCTTTGCCTTTATCATACCTATTATGCACACTTCCTTTCCATCATTATATTCCTTTATCAGGGATATCTCCTTGAGGGTGCCGGTAATCGTCTCCCTCTGTTTAAGTATCTCCTTTATCTTAGAGAGCCTGTCATTGAAATAACTTATAAATCCATCAACGTTTCCATCAGCGAACCCGGTGTCGTATTTTCTTATGGAAAAGACCGGATCCAGCTCTTTTGCCAAAGGCTTGTAGCCGGAAGGGCTCACCGCCTCTATAGGCACGGGTATCTTATCGCTCATGATGGATGATATTACCTTACCAATCTCATCCATGGTCACTATATGGATGCCGCTGATGTCCTTATTGCTCTGTATCAGAGAGTCAGCGACAGCGTCAAGGTCGCCCTCGTTTATGCCGCTTAGGTCGAGCTCTGTTGGCACTATCAGTCCTTTGCCTGCTAGCCTTCTCACTAGGCCTGCTACGACCTCCTTTCCCCCCATGAAGACCTAACCCTTTATGGATTCCAACATGCTCAAAGCACTCCATATCATTGTCCTTGCCTGCAACGGAAGATTCACATCGTTGCTCACAGAGTCAAGGCTGTATATCGCTGATGATACTCTTACGCTGTATTCGCCACTCACATTAAGCTTCTCTTTCGCCTGTATTATCGCATTACGAACGTTCTTCGGAACACTCATGTCGTTTATCAGCATCTCAAGCTGTCCGTTTATCTGGCTTATCTTCTGTTCTGTCTCTTCTTTGCCTGTCATAAGAACTACCTCTCACAAAAATCATATACTAATGCAACCGACTATTATAAAAGTGGATGGGAAAAATATATGCAATCATAAAGTAAAAGGCCATCATGCCTATCTTCAAGCGCGTCACTCCTCTTCAAAAAGAAGAAGCAGTCAAATCAATAAGAATACACGGAAAATGTTATATGGGAAACAAGTGAACGAGATGCGTACCGCAATCAAGCCAAAATGGCTATCCGACAAGCTGACCATAACCCGCATAGGCATTTTATTTGTCGTATCCATCTTCTTTTTAGCCGAATTATTCGCACATGTCGGTATTGGTTGGGATTTTGCAGTCCACTATCTAAACGGCCTTGCGCTCACTAACCCGGGCTTCTATGCAAAAAGCGCGGCGGTGCATGGCAATGTCATATCAAAGGGAATCTATTTCGAACCTTTTAGGGCCCCGCTCTCATATTTCATGATGACCGCGCTGATTGTTGTTAATAGGGGAATAGCTGTGTATGCATACGCAATACTCACGCTTGTCCTTCTCTTCATAAGTGTGCTTTATGTATCGAAATACATGGATGTGGATCGGACGATGTTTGCCGCGCTCACCATAACTCCATTAGTGCTGGGTTTCATGCTTATCAACGGGGCAGACATACTTACCTTTGCGCTGCTCGTAATCAGCCTCGGGTTCCTCCTAAGGAAGAGCAGTTATTTCGGCCTGTTCTTAGGTCTTGCGTGTCTCGCCAAGTACACATCGTTGATATTTCTGCCTATGCTGCTTCTCCTCTGGAGGCCCAAGAAAATAATTGTCGCGTCCCTGCTCTTTGCGGTTGTTACCATCCCATGGCTTGCTTTCAATATGGTTTATTTCGGAGGTACCCTATACAGCTATGCTACACAGATGAACGTCGCATTCAATTCCGTGAACATCGGCATAAATCCAATTGTGTTTATCGTTTTTGCATATCCGGTATTTGCTCTCATACTCTATGTATGGTTAAACAGGCGGAGCGGCAGTGCGTATAATAAGTTAAAAGATGGAAATAAACGGCATTATTTCGTCTTCTCTACATTCCTGGCACTTGCAATCGTCTCGTCTCTGCTGGTCTTACCAAACCAACCAAATTTGGCAAACCAGATGAGGTTCATGTCCCCACTGGGTTTTGGAGCCGCTGCGCTTGTCTGTCTCTATATAGGCAAAAGTAAAAGTACGCATTCCCGTAACGTAAACGACAATAATCAGGGGCTGCTGCCTATCCTACTCCTTGTGATAACAGTTGCGGGATTCTTAGCATCTCCGCTATATCTTAGCTACGTCAATGCCGGTTCGCCCACAAGCAGCGAGATTTATAGCGCGATAAGCGATATGCAAAGCCTGGGGATAACAGGATGCGCTGTAGTTTCTAATGCATGGGTATGGCTTAATTATTACAACACCATATCGTTCAGTCCGTTCTACTATAATACTACTGTTTCCAGTTATCCAATAATAATATTCAACAACACGGGCGTCAGTAGTATGCCGGAATGGATATACGGTTCTACTCTTGCGCTTAAGCGCAACGGCACATCAGTATACCTACCAAATAATTACATATGCGCAGGCTGATTCCCTAACAACAGCCAATACTGAGCAACCCATCCAATCCAAACAATGTATGACATATATAATTATCTATCTGTCGTATTTGGTATGCTGTCACAGCAAATCGATATTGGCTTTGTAATGCTATCAAAAAACACAGATCATCGAATGAGTCTTTCAGTAATATTACCGGTGCATAACCAGGAGCTACAGATAAGAAAAAACCTGGATAAGACGCTGAACTATCTAGAGAGAATGGGCGCTGAACCAATAATAGTCGAGAACGGATCCACCGATTCCTCGGTCGAGGAAATAAACGCAGCGCGAAAAACGCACAGATTCATTTTTATCAAGACAAAAGAGTCGGGAAAAGGACACGCACTGAAGGTGGGAGCGGCATCAGCACATGGGGGCATAATCGGTTACATGGACACGGATCTCGGAGTGCCCCTGCGCTACATACCAAAAGCTTTACGCGCAATGTCCGAGTATGACATAGTTATAGGCAACAGATACAAGAAAGGTGCAATCTCAAGAAGAAGTGTATTGCGATACATAGAGAGCAAGCTATACATATGGCTGATACAATGCGCATACAGCTCTAAAGTCGGAGACTTTCAGTGCGGTTTCAAGTTCTTCCGGGCAAATTTCCTAAAATCTAATATGCACAGGATAAAAGACGACAAATGGTTCTTCGACACAAAGATTATCCTGCTCGCTGAGAAGGAAGGTAGAAGAATATTCGAACTGCCTGTAAATTTTACCGAGAGGAAAAAATCAACCGTAAAGATAAGCGATCCACTCTACTTCATAAAGTCAGTTATTGTGGATAAACTGCTCAGCGAGAGATATAAAAACTAGAAGGACAAAAGTCAAGTATGACAAGCGCAGTCGGTTTGATTTTCGCAGCGACGATGTTCCTAAGCAGCATAATCTTCGGGATATCGCTTTCCGAATTGTTCCTGTCAAAGAGCCTAAAACAGAAGATATACATAATAGGGTCAGGTATACCCATCGGATTTGTAATATCCGCATATCTAATGGTCTTATTGAGTATCCCGTCAGGAAGATTCAACTTTCTTTCTATACCTGCTGTAGCAATAATAGAGCTTGTTGTATCCGTCATAATAATCATAAAGAAAAGAGACGGATGGTGGCTACGACACATCAGGGATGAGTTCACCAAGGAGAAACAGATTTACGTATCGATAATAGCAATCGCGCTTGTGCTAATGGTCTTCCAGGCACAAGGCGTCTACTCATCAAAGGGCGCGATATGGTCAGGTTCAAACTACGCGACAGACTTCATGTTCCATATAGGGATTGGCACATCAGTTCTTTTCTCTGGCTTCCCGCCGCGCTACTTATACCTGTATAACGCGACCAACGTATTTCCATTCATCGGGGATTTCTACACGCAGACGCTCTCGTATAGCGGGTTCGGAATAATCGCATCGACCTATGCGGTAAACTTTATGCTCTGGTTCTCGCTAGTCTCTATGCTGATCATGTTTTTTGTAGCGCTCGGGAAAGACAAAAAAGCCGCCCCCGTTGCAGTCATAATATTCCTATTTTTTAGCCTCGCGTTAAACTTCCTGATGATGTGGGCGTTCAATATCAGCCTACCTGGGTTTACCTTACAGACCCTGCATTCGATAACCAAGAAGGGTCCTTTCTCGGTGATAACCTCCCAGTATTACAACTTCGATACTCCTTTCTACAACAACCTGATTATACAGCATGACCTGCTCTTCGGTCTTCCTATTGCGTTGCTGATTATAACCTTTGTATACACGAACTTCATAGATGGAGAGAAGAAGTACAGGGGCGGTGCAGGAAGCATACTCTTTGTAGGAGCAATCTTCGGACTTCTACCGCTTGTCAACCCATTCTGCTTCATCTTCGTGTTCATATTCTCGGCATTCGCGTTCTTTTATTCGGTATTCAAATGGGCGAAAAGGTTCGAGAAAGAGCCTCGCGCAAGCTTGTATCGTTGGCTGCAGTACGGCGCTTCAAGCCTCATGATAGCGCTCCCGTCCATTCTGTATATCCAGTCCCAGCACAAGGCAAGCGGTTTTGCGGCCTTAATCCTAAAAGAGAACGTCTGGTATTCCAGCGGATATTCCATGCTGGCAAACGCAGCTGCCCATGTCTCATTTTGGTTTTGGTCGATCGGGATACTTCTTCCGATAGGCCTTATAGGGATTGCATTCCTGCCAAGAAAAGCAAAGATTGCATCCATTCCTGCACTCTTCACATTCTTTCTTATGAACATATATCGGTTCCAGCCCAGCTTCGGCGACAACAACAAACTGATCCTGTTCTTCTCTCTCTTCCTGGCAATAGGCGCGTCAGTTCTTATACTGCGCATGTTTAAGGCTGGGGGCAGAGGCATCAAGAGGAAAGCGTATGCGGCTGCCGCCATCTCTTTGTTTCTGCTTATAGTTGCGGGGGGAGTCGCATCCACATATTACATATTCTCCGGGCAAGGATATATAATATCGGGAATAGAGCAGAAGGCAGGGGCATGGATAATAAACAATACCGGCCCCAATGCGGTATTTGAGTCGAACTGCTACAACTACACATTCGACTTTCTCTCGACTATTGCCGGCAGGGATACTCTGCTCAGCATATACGTGTATTCTGGGACTGACGGGATAGTATCAAAGAACTACAATCCCTTTACTATAATGAGCCAGATGGGCTCTTTCTTCAAATCCGGGAACCCCTCCCCCTCCATCCTGCAAAGATACAATGTAAGTTATATAGTCCTAGAGAGAATAACCGGCAAGAACACAATGCAAGCGTGCGCTCCAGCCAACTTCACCGCGTTTGAAGATTCACGAAACTTCACGGAAATATACAACACGGTAAACCAGAGCGACAACGATAGGATTGCCGTATTCAAGGCGAACTATCACTGACAAAAGTTCTGCCTGTTCCCTTACATACCCTGCAAATGTATTGGAAGTCCATATGCTTTAGCGGTAGGGGATGTCACAATGACATTTGGATGTTCTATCTCTCTCATGTTTTGTTTGTTCTATTATTTTGCCTCCTCAACTGGAAAGGAGTACTGATCGCTTCGCTTCCTCTTATTTATCTCCATTGTTTCTTATCCTCTGTACAACATTAGGGTATAGAGTTGCAAATATTAGATTTAGTTTTGCGCATGTTGATATCGTAGATGGAAGGACATGTTTCAAAGAAATTTCGGCTAAAGTTTTTCGCCTTTTTGCATCTAATCTTGGATTTCCCTGCGGTATGTCAAGTAATGAGGCAGCCTGGCAGTACGCCATTCCAATTATATTCTTCTCCACATCTATTATTTCAATTTTGTTCCCTTTGTACATTCTGGGTATCTTGTGCTTTGAAAATACCTGATTCGTTGTTACGTCCAGCGCGATACTGTCCCCTGCCAGGAAAATATGGGTTAGGAAATTGGAATTTTGTGTCAGCACCCCTTGTGTCTCTTTCCCGATCCGCCTCATTGCATCCCATACCAATACCGATGCAGTAAAGCAGTTAAATTGGTTTTCTGTAAGCGAGGAAAGCATGGCACTCTCATTATATTTTAGCTTTATGTCATTATATAGAAAAGAGTTTACAAATCGAAACATATCATACTCATCCGCTCCAGATACAACCTCCCCTAACTTTTTCTGATTGTCGCGGTCCGCCTTTTTTACCTTCAGATGATTTAACACCGATCCGTTTATGAGACTTACGTACTTTTCGTATCTTTGCATTATCTCCTTTTTCCTAGAATAGTTGTCAGGCCGCGCGTAGAACTCTGTAGCAAATATCTTTTTTATATAATCCGGATTTGGATCATCTTCCTGCCTTAGCATTCTCAGAATGGCATTAGGGTGTTTTATTTCCTTCATGTTTATTGTTTGTTCCATTGCCTCCTCCCTACATTACTGTTTTGTATGTGCTTTTTGGACTTTTACTGATATTTATTGGTTGCTGTAAAGTTTTACAGTTGACTAATTCTCTATAAAACTATGCCCTCGCATTTACGTCGTAGAAGTCACATTTTACAGAGGGCGTAATTGCATATTATGTCATACGCCCAAAATCTCTGGATTGCCTCGAAGACCATGTTGGCTTTTTGGGTGCTGACAACATTTTCTCCGAACTCCCTCTTCACTGCAGAGAATATTCCTTCATTTCCTGGCCATCTATCGCCATGTTAAACTAGGCTGCAAATAATTTTCTTACTTATGATCGAAAAACATTAGCGGAAGGCTAAGGCAAATTATCCGAGCTGATCAGAAATCGTGCATCCGCTCTCTCATGGACTTATAGAAGTCGGTCCTGTACAACCTATACCAAAATGTGTCTAAAATCGTATCCATGGCGATATCGTATCTTACATGACGTCTGCCAGGTTCGGACCTGAGATACACCTCCTCCAGTTTCACTCCAGCTAATTTCATCTCGTAGGCAAGGTTCAGGTCGAAGCCCTCCCCGCCTATGACTATTTTGTTTGCGACCTTATCTATTGCCTCTCTTCTAAAAATCTTGGCAGGAGATTGGATGTCTGTATAATCTAATCCGAAAAGCAGATTTGCAATTTTATTGTAAGCAAAAGAGAAAAAGTAGTCAGAGGCCATCATCGTTTTGGGCTTCTTCCTCCAATCATATCTTCTCGATAAAATTCCATCCGACTTCCCATGTTCAAGCGCGTTTATCATCCTCTCTAACTCAGAGATCTCAAATCTCTTCTCCGGGCCAAGAATCGCTATCGCATCCCCTTTTTTTGACATTTTTACCGAATATAAAATTCCCTTGAGCGATGCAGATCCTCTTCCCCGATCTCTTGAATTCTTGAGCAGTCTGACCTTCCCAAGATCATGAGCCATCTCCATGACCTTATCACAGGTTGAATCATCGTTTCCATCTGATACGATGACAAAATGCAGAGACCTGTCGTTCCAGAGCTTGGAATACTCATACAGCGCATCAGACAGGGCACTCCCGTTATTGCTGAACGGGACTACAATCCACACGCTTCTAATCTCGCTCATATCACCAAATGCAAAACGTATCTTGCGTATGTTCCAAGCAGTATCGTAACTGAAGCAGCAGCAATAGATAAGATAAGAGTCTTGACAACCCTTCGCGTTATTCCAGTATCGCTTAAAATAGATATCATCGCCGAAGATACCGATAGCGCAACGCATGTGAGCGCAACTGATAGCACTATCCCTTCCGCGCCGTAAGCGCCAAGGGCGAAAGGTAGTATGGGAAATATCGCCCCGAAGATATAGAACATCCCCATATATACGGCACTGGCTTTTGGCGCAGAAAACCCATCCTTTCTTGCCTTGATGCTTTTTTCGCTTTCGGTAGAAAGGTAAGCGCCCACAGTCATAGATATAGTGCCAGAGATCGCCACTATAACCCCTCCAAGTATGACAAGGTCAGGCAGTTGGAGTGCGGCCGCAAACCCCACCACCGCAGCCAAAACCTCCACAAGCCCATCATTCATCCCAAGTATGACGTCCTTTATGTTGCTCAGTATCTTATTGTACTGCACTATCTTTGTCTCGAGAGGCCCCATGCTCTCAAGGTCGTCGCGTTCTATCCTGCCTATTGCCTTTTTCTCCTTGGCTGAGAGCCCTGCATCGTTCCCGTGCGCATACAGATCGCTGTAAATGTTGAACTCTGTCCTTTCCACTATCTTTATTGCGAGCGCGGTTCCGAGGAGCTTTTGCATGAGCATTATCTTCGATATCTCTGTAGCGACCGCTCTTTTGTCTTCCGCTCCGGATTTTCTTCCGAGCACCTTTTCCCATAGCGCGGCGTGCCTTCCCTCCAATATGGATATATCCCTAAGAACCCTCTTTATCGCAGGATTCTTCTCCCCCTCCATCATCCTCCCTGTTGCCTTGGAATGGGCTATCTCCCTGTTATATACGCGTAAGAGGATGTTTCTTGCTCTATTGTCCAAAAGATCATCTGCTCAAAATCTTCCTAAGCTTATTTAGCTCAAGCGCGTTTAATATCCTATCTTTTCCGAGCCAGCCTCTTCGAGCAGTTCCGACTCCGTATCTCAAGTTCCCGAAATGGTTCACTGAATGCGCATCAGAGTCTATCGCGAACATTATCTTATAATCCGATATATCCAATATGTTAGAATCGCTAATGTCTAAGCGTTCGGGTGAGGAATTTATCTCGATTATGACACCGTTGGCTTCTGCAGCATCGGCAACCTTATGGATATCAAGGCCATAGCCTTCACGTCCCAGAAGTATGCGACCTGTCGGGTGCCCAAGAATATGTATCATACCGCTTTCCATCGCCTTTATCACGCGCTTTGTCATTGCATCTTTATCCATATTGAAGTGGGAGTGCACGCTGCCCAAAGCGCAATCAAGGCCCTTCAGAGCCTTCGAATCGAGATCAAGGTTGCCGTTCTTGAGTATGTCGACTTCGGCGCCTTTTAGCACGGCAAATCCATCCAACTTATCATTGAGTTTATCAACATGCGCAAAATAGCTGGCCAGCCTTGCCTCGTCCATTCCGTTTGCGACCTTAAGGCTCTTGGTATGGTTGGTAGTTGCTATGTAACTCAGTCCAGCTTTCTTGGCAGCTGCAATCATCTCCTCTATACTGTTCGATCCATCAGACTCCTTTGTATGAGTGTGCATATCTCCCAACAGATCCTCAAGCGAGACAAGCTCCTTTATTCCCTCTTTTATAGAAAGGTCTATCTCTCCTCTGTCCTCTCGCATCTCCGCAGGCATCGGCTCCATTCCCAGTCTTCTGTATATCCATTCCTCATCCTTTCCGCTTGCAAGGTTGCTCCCTTTTTTGTCAAACAGTCCATACTCGTTGAGCTTAAATCCTTTCTTTATCGCGATGGTCCTAAGCTTTACGTTATGGAACTTGTTGCCCGTAAAATACTGGAGTGCCGCCCCAAAGCTTTTGTCGTCTATTACCCTCAGGTCGCAGTTTATCCCTATATTCAGCTTCACGGTAGTTTTGGTCTTCCCGCTGAGTATGACACTTTCAACCTCTCCCATCCCTGAGAACAACTCCATCACCTTTTCAGGACTGTCCGAGGTGGCGAGAATGTCTATATCCCCTACAGTCTCTCTCATCCTGCGTATCGAACCAGCTATTCTGGCGCGGTTAACGCATCCGCTCCCTATCAAGAATTTTATTATCCTTTCCGCCTCAGGCATCGCATCTCCGAGAAGGATCCTGCCTTTATTGGATTCAAAGCGCGCAATTCCGTTAAGTATAAGAGATTCGCTCTTTTCGCCGAAACCCTCAAGGGCACTTATCTTATGTGAAGCTACAGCCTGCTTAAGCCCATTGATATCCTTTACTCCAAGCCTCCTGTAAAGGAGCGCGACCCTCTTAGGTCCAAGTCCCTCTATCCTAGTAAGGTTTTCAAAGTCTACAGGATAGAGTTTTTTTAGCTTTTCGTATTTCTTCATCTTTCCGGTCTTTATATACTCGACTATGGATTTCGATATACCCTCTCCAACCCCGTCTATCTCCTTAAGTCCCTCTACGCCCTTTTTTCTATAGATATCTGCGACATCGTCCTCAAGGGAGTCTATGCTCATGGCGGCACGCCTGTAGGCTCTTACCTCAAACCTCACGCCTCCTTCTTCATCTATGCTCAGTATGTCCGCTATTCGATTGAGAATGTCAGAGATAGGCTTGTTTATCCCCATCTCATCAAACTCTCATATCAAAAATATATACTTTGCGGAATCTCAGAGTTTGAGACAAAAAGTCAACGATATCCTTTGGTTGGTTTACGCTTTTGGTTATTTTCCCTCCTGATATGCTGTCTAGACATGTCTCTTTTGAGAAGTACCTATTGAGGTTACGATTCTTTCCAAAAACCATCCAGGCCTTTTATCTCTGGAAGGAATGTATGCAAAGGGGTGTGTTCTACCTGCGCAGCCTATCCTTTGCAGGAGTTTTATCAAGTTCAAACACTCCCGCGCCATAGGTAGGAATCTCCGTGTAGTCAGAAACCAACACGCCGTCATAAACCCGCGCACGGCCCAAAACCATATCGCCGGCATGAACCCATGCGTTTGAATTAAAATCAAGATTCTTTTCGCTTTCTATAAATCCCCCTACATCGCCTTTCCTAACGTTCCCGAAATTCCCAGTAGCCACTATTTGATAGAGAGTTTTTTCACCTCCTATCTGAACGGTTTTGCTAGTAAATCCATAATGCGTGTTCTCTTTGCTTATATGCGGAACTTGTTTTTGTGTCATCTCCATATTATCAATAGTACTGTCCCCTATTCAGATATAAAACCTTATCTAAAGCAGGTTTGGTCCAGAGCCCAGCTTACCACAATGCCATATATTTTTATAAAGGCAAGCGAGAAAACCCGCCTCTTTGAAAGGCGAAATGAGGGCGAACGCAGAGAAAGACAAAAGGAAAGGGGTATAAACTTTAATAGCATAATAAACGGTGTAATAGATATGGCCGTCGTGAAAACTGCATATAAATACAGGGCATATCCATCTAAAGATGCTCAATCTATCCTTAACAGGCAGATGGCGCTCGCAAAAGAACTCTACAATCTTCTTCTTGAAAAGTCAAAGGCATACTACAGAGAAGCAGGGAAGACGCTTACAGAGTACAGGATGAATGTTTGGCTCACTCAGATGAAGTCGCAATCAGCAATGGAGTATCTGACTACATACGGGTGGGCGATACTAATCGTCGGTATAGTACTCTCGGTTCTTTACGCATCAGGCTTCTTTTCCCCAAATGTGACTCCAGAATGCATATTTCCTGATTTTTCCTGCTTAAGCTTTAGTCTTTCAGGTACAGGCAGCCTAAATATAAACATAGCGCCAAACAACATAGTATATCCAATAAACATAACCGCAGTTGGGTGCAACATCGCCGGTTCACTGACAAACATGACTACACTGTCCCCGGAGGTAACCCTCTCGCCGGAAGAGAACTATTCCACAACAGTTAGTTGCTATGATAATGGAACTATTTTCTCAGGAAGCACAGGATCCGTATACGAAGGGTATTTCGTTGTAAGGTATATAGATACACAGAACGGATTTCCGTTCACTGAACTAGGAAAGATAGTTGCAAAGGTGGGATAATCCAGAAAAGAATTATGAAACTGCCAGGTGCGAAAAGCCAATCCGCGATGGAATATGTAACCACATACGGTTGGGCTATCCTGATACTTACGATAGCCGTGTTAGTCATAGTGACCAGCGGATTTCTGACGCCGAAGCCGATTAACTTATGCTTCTTCCAGTACAACTTTACCTGTACCTCATATACCATCAACTCCAACGGCATACTGAATGTTTCCATACTACAGCGTACTGGCTACAACATAACCACAACTTACATGGGCTGCGACTCTAACGCATCCTCATCCCCCATCCTATCTTATATCCCGGCAAACGTGCCTAACGGAGGCAGCTTTTCAGAGACATTGCAATGTTATTCCTCAGGAAAGGATTTCAACAGTACGCTCGGGGCTTACTATAAGGGATACATCATATTGGAGTACACCAGCTCCATTAGCGGATATGCCCACACAGTCGCAGGCAGGATAATATACAACATAAACTGAGCCTTGGGTTTTTTAGAGATCACAGATAAGCAACCATCCTTTTCTGAAGGAACAGCTTCTTAAGGATAATACTGTTTTTTATCCACTCTTTTTCCGATATGTCAAACATCTCAGATATCTTATCGAGTATACCAGCCTCATTATCGATGAGAATCGGCTTACCCTCTAACGCCTCCCTTACATGCTCCCTCACATTCCATACTCCTACAGGTAGCACATACCCGTCATGTACCTCCCTCAATATGAGTACCCTGCCCTGCACCATTTTTCTCGAAAGTTTTTCAGCTACCGCAAGCCGCGCAGCATAATAACAGCCCCCTATTTCGGCATATCCTTTTTTTCCATCAAACCCCTCTGCTGAGGAGAATATTGATATCTCATTCGGATTTTCATTCCACGTGGTATTTGGGTACCACGCCTCTATCGACTCATATTCCCATCTTCCCGGCATAACGATTATCATCCATCTGTTATCCAACGAGACGTGGTTGTAAATCTCTATATGGTCGATGGTATCCATACACTTAACTTCAGACAGAATGGATTTTGATATTGTATCGTCCACAGCAGTTATGCTCCATCTTGTTGGGACTAACTTCCTATGTCTGCCTAATCCGAACGTGCCTGCGGAGAGGGCTCTGCTTATCTTGGATACGCTAACCCCTCTGGTGTACAGATCAACTACCGCATCAGCTGCCCGCATGTCTGTATCGTCATACCTGCTCTCTAGCTTCTTGTCTGTGCTCACATTGGATATTCCAATAGAAGAAAGTATCCCGCTCAAACCAAACGGTTCTACCACATCCCCCTTATCCTTCCTATATGGGCTTACCCTAGCAAGCCTCATCTCCGAATCGACTGGCCTATCCGCCATAGCAAGTTCTGTTATGCTATCCATTCTTCTATCTTCCCCAAACCTCTTCACGTCTGTGAGAAACATTCCCCGTATGAGCTTGAACCTCATCTCGAAGATCTGCGGTATGCCCATAGACCTCCACATTTCGGGAGAGCTAAGCACCGATGTGTCTCCAAATTCTCGGGGTACCATAGGCCCTGCGAAAACCTTCGGATATCCATACCTTCCTATGAAGATCTCAGTCGGGGAGGCGCCTTCTATGCTCTTCTCGCAGACCAATCTCTCTGCGCTCATCCTGTAATATTTAGAGATCATGCCGGAATCCCGCATGTTCTTGTATACGTCTGTAGAACGCCTAACCTTCACGACCTGCGATGCAGCCTCCATAAAAGAATATGCGCAAAAGGATATTTATAATCTGGTAATTAATATGTAAGGGGTGTCTACATCAGCGGCTTGAAAAGAAAACTCCGTTCGATATTCAAAGACGCGGATTTCGATGCGCTCCTTACAATGAATACCGATCAGCAGGACAGCAATTTCAAATATCTGACAGGTTTTACCAGCGGGATATTCGAACAGACAATCCTCATCGCTACGCCAGACATGGCAGTGCTCCTCGTGAGTAAGCTTGAAGAGGAAGCCGCAAGGCTTCAGGCGGAAAAATCCCTCGAAGTGATATGTGTCAACAAAGAGTCCCAGGCCCTCAACCTCAAATCCCTGTACGGTCAAAAGGTCGGAATAAACAGTTCTTTTATCCCTGTCTCATATGCAAAGCGAATCTCAAAACTTACCAGAGCAAAGCGCCTGGTCGATGCTTCTCCAAACCTACAGGCGGCGCGAAGCATAAAGAATACGGAAGAGATCGACTCGATAAGAAAGGCAGTACGTATAACGAAACGCGCAATCAAAGAAACCATGCGCAGTCTGAAAGAGGGGCAGACAGAAGAGGAAGTGGCTTCCCTATTCGAATTCAACCAAGCAAAACTCGGGGCGAGAGCATCATTCCATTCTATAGTCGCCTTCGGCGCTAACGCATCCATGCCGCATTATATGCCAGGCAAGAAAAAGCTGGAAAGGAATGCGGGAGTGCTTTTCGATGTTGGCGGAATATACAAGAACTACTGCTCTGACATAAGCAGAACCACAATCTTCAAACCAGACAAGGGTTCAAGCAGATTCGCTAAACTGTCAGAGATGATTGGGGTGGTCAAAGAGGCGCAGACAGCCGCTCTCGAAGAGATGTATGCAGGGAATAGCGCATCGGCCCCCCATAACGCTGCCGCATCTCGCATAGACAACTACAAAGGCGGTATATACAAAGGAAGATTCATACACGCCCTGGGGCACAGTATAGGGATAGATGTTCATGATGGTCAGACCATCCCTTCAGGCATAAAACTCGCAAAAAATATGGTGTTCAGCGACGAACCAGGGATTTACCTACCTGGATTTGGAGGTGTAAGGTTCGAAGATGATGTGCTCATAGGAAAGAACGGTTGCTTTCTCCGATAAACGATCCGGCCCGCAACCCCGTCATTTCGATGGTGGGTTAGTGGCGTGAGCCTTGTTTAAAAACGAGGAGTGGCTATTCATTGATTTATGAACAATCATAGCCACTCTGGAAGCTCTCAACTGTCAGTTGGAAGAGGATATCACCATAATACCAATATGCGGATGAAAAGTACGAAAGACCAAAATTCCTTAGAAGTTTTGGTATAAACTCTATGTCGAATATCATCAAAGAAAGGTTGATGTGCACCTGAAACCACACCCACCGGAGAAACACCTGCCAGAGTTAGCGACCAAATGTCGCTCATAGTATCAATAATAAAGTTAGTAGCCTAACTATTCATTATGAATGAATATCAAAAGTTTGTAATCTCCGGTTTTCATATAGAGAGGCTTCTCAAAGCTAAACCAGGTAAGATAAAAATAAGCCTGGACCTAGGGCTCACCACCACAGAAGTTACCAAGTCCGAAAACGAATTTCTTCTCCCTGGTGGGCAAACAATAGAGCTGAAAATACTTGGAAATGCAAATAAGAAACGCCACCTTGAAGATTGTTTTTTAATAGAAAACAACTCCTTACTTTATATGTATCTGTTCAGTGAAAACAGGGCTTACAAACTATATGAATCGCACATCGATTGGCCGCCAACGTTATGGATAAATGGTAGCGTGATGCACACGGTTTCGGTTTCTAAACCTACTGAAGAAGCAGAAAACAAGGTTAATACACTAGGGCGTATCTTTGGCAATGTCTTTGACACATGCTTTGGCCTTGGATATACATCAATCGAACTAATCAAAAAAGGGGCAACAAGCGTGTATACTTGTGAATTGTCAAATGATGTGATTGAAATTGCCAAGGCTAATCCTTGGTCAAGAGAAACTTTCGAGAGTAAAAGTATAGAACTGGAAAATATTGATGTTGCTAAGGCTATTGTGAAAATCAATGATAACAAATTTGATTCAATACTGCACGACCCACCAAATGTTAAAATAGAAGGTGATCTATACTCCTTAAGTTTCTATAAGGAACTATATAGGGTGCTGAAACAGGGCGGGACTCTATACCATTTCATAGGAGGGGGAAGGACGCCACGTGAGTACAAGGTAAATTACACAAAGGGCGCTGTTAACAGGCTGCAGGAGGCGGGATTTAGAAAAGTCAGTAAAAGTTATAGGGGAATCATCGCTTACAAATAGAGGTTCTTTTACATTATTTGCTTAAGCCGTTGGAGGATGTCACTAGGTTGTAGCGATTATACCGTCTATTATCCCATTGACTCCGATTCCTCCTGTTGATCTCACCACTATCCTATGACTGAGTATTGGCCTAGCCAGTTTCTTTATGTCGTCCATGCTCACCTCCTTTCTTCCCTCTATCATCGCCCTGGCCTTTCCTGCCTGCATAAAGCTTATCTCCGCCCTAGGACTTCCTCCCATAACAACATGTATATCTACCCTTGTCTGGTTTACCACGTTCGTTATGTATTTAAGTATCTCTTCCGAGACCTTTATTTCAGATACCATTCTCTGCATTTCCAATATATCGCTTATCGAAAGTACCCTCTCCACATTCGCCTCGACAGGCCTCTCCTTTATCTTCAGCATATCTATCTCTTCCTCTACGCTCGGATATCCTACCTCTATCCTCATCAGGAACCTGTCAGCAAGCACCTTTGGTATGGGTATCGTACCTTCCACATTAAGCGGGTTCTGTGTCGCGAAGGCGATGAACGGCTGTTTTAACGGTATCGTAGAGTCGCCAAGGGTTACCTGACGCTCCTCAAGCGCCTCAAGGAGCGCGCTCGCTGTTCTCTGCGGTGCCCTGTTAAGTTCGTCAATAAGCAGCATGTTAGTAAATATGGGTCCTTTCTTTACCTGTATCTGATGGTTGCTGTCTATGAATGTGTACCCAACAATGTCCTTGAACTCAAGGTCCGAGGTTCCCTGCACCCTTCCGAAGTCAGCCTGTACCGCGTCAGCCATCGCCTTTGCCATTGTTGTCTTTGCCACTCCTGGAACTCCTTCCAGCAGCGCATGCCCATTTGCCACCAACGATATAAACATAAGTTTGAGAACCTCCTCCTTTCCAGAAATCCTCTTCCTTACCTGCTCTATCACTGAATCATAAGCTTTCTTCGGGTCAACCATAGAATATACCTGTCTTCAATATTAGTATCTACGGAAGGTATTTATAGTTGTCATAATAACTAATACCAATATATAAATCCAAAATAAAGAATGGTTATATGATAGGCAAAGAAGCTAAGGAGAAAGGGTACGCCAACATAGAAGAGGTGTACGAGATACTGAAATCAAGGAAGCCGGCAGAGCTAAAGTACGAGCAGCAGGTAGTACTCGACTATGTCACAAAGTTCAAGGCCAACAAGAAACTGTATGCAAAGGTAAGTTCAATACTTGAAGGCACGGAACTTCCAGAATCGATAAGGTACAAGATACTAGAGGTGCTTCCGAAGAGCGAGTTACTGCTGAAACAGATACTCGCAAGCGAGAAGGCGTCACTTCCCGAAGAAAAGAGAGAGGAGATCCTGAAAGCGACAGCAGATAGCGTGTAAGGTTTGTTGATGTTTGAGAAAGAGATGGTTTGGAAATGTACGAAGAGAAGAAAGAGGAATATGCAATTGTGCTGGACTTCATGTCTACCGGGAAGTCCTTCTCTACACGCGCAGAGCCGATAGCACAGGTAATCGGCGAAGACTTTTTCACGCTTCTCGAAGCTGTTCCAAAAGAGGGAACATCTATATCTATAGGGGAAAGGGTCTACATAGGAAAAGAGAACCGCGACAAGATATCCCTGATAAAGGCAAGAATTCCGTTCTCGCAGCTTACAGAGACAGCAAAGTCATCGCTGCCAGATGCGCTTACCCGAATAATACGCGAACATGAGAAGAGGTTCTCGGATTTCTTCAACGATGCGGGGCCGCTGAACATACGTGAGCACTCCTTGGAGCTGCTCCCCGGAATAGGAAAAAAGAACCTGAATGCGATAATCGTGGCAAGGAAACAGAAAAGGTTCGAGAACTTTGCAGACATATCATCCCGCATATCCTTTATACAGGACCCAGCAAAGATGATATCAAGACGCGTGATGGCAGAGCTCGAAGGTACAGAACGGTTCTATCTGTTCACAAAACCATATCAGCCAAGGCCGCAGGGGTATGGGCACAGGATGTAGCAACGGTATTCAAAACGGCAAGATTACTTGTTCGGATGCAAACTTACCTGTTGTTTTTCCACCCCTCTGACTCTTTTAGATAAGCGCACTAACCTAATGTAAAATTTCATCAGCCTAACGAAAGCGCAGTGCTCCTTGAGAGTATTATTTGCCCTAAATTTACCTAAAATCATCATGCTCTTTATTGTGGGGTTTGGACATATGGCGTATGCGCTCTTTAGAATAGGATAAACGGCTTTGAAACCAGATTTGGTATCTGTCCACCATTTTTTCCTACTTTCCGGAATGGAAAAGATAAAATAGCCAAAGAATTTTGCGAGTTTAGACCCCGCGATCCCTAGGTTTGTCTCCGTACCTATACGTCTGATTGTTTTTGTATCGTTTATTTTCAATGCAACTGCTAGCTCTCTTATCTCATGCTTACATGGTGGGCAGGGAGTTATTGCCGCCGCCTTATTTAATAACTTAAAAACCTTCGGATTTGTTTTGATCTAATCACCCTACCTAAATACACGTTAAAATATATAAAAGCCTACGACCCGGGTTAAGGGGTCGTAGCTTTTCATTTCGATATAGGCGTACCAAATATCCTGCCAGAATGACAGTCATCACACTCTTTGTCGCAGTTATTACAGCTGTCTTTTACCTTTCCTATTCTTTTTATGTTTTTCGTCAAAAACAGCAATAACAGAATCAGACCTTTTCGATGTGCAAAGCGTCCACCACAAGCTTTTTTTTCGAGCCCATGCTGACCACCTCTACAACATAACCTCTCTTCCTTTTCTCGGTTACGATCCCTATCTTACCTTTATAACGCGGATGGGGTATGTTTCTTACATTCCCTTTCGGCACGATTGCGACTCTCTGCCCTACCTCGAAATACTTTATCACATCGCGTACACGCTGAGCTGAAGGTTTATGATGCCTTGAGAGATGCCTGCTCCTTTTTGCGAGCAGTCCTTTAGAACGTTTTACCATACGAAAACCCTGATATGCAGATACTTACCTATAGAAATATATTTATAGATTGGGTTTGCAAACGTTAAAGGTGTTTTTACGTCAAACGATAATGCTAAGGGATTGGTCAAGTTGAAACCGACTTACCGTATAGTCAATATAGTAGTTAAGGCTAATCTAGCCACAGATCTGGATCTGTACCTTCTTGGCAAGCTCTCGTTTGACATAGACTACGAGCCAGAGCAGTTTCCCGGTGCGATTTTCAGGGTCCACGAACCGAAATCCACCATACTGATATTCAAGAACGGAAAGATAATATGCACAGGAACAAAGAGTATGGCAGATGTAAAACGCTCGGTGCAGAACGCTGTGGACCTGGTCAACAAATATCTTACGCAGAACCCAAAGGCCGTAGCCAAGTAGACTTTCTGTTGCATTGCATGCCCCATAATCGGGGAAATGATAAGTGGATATCAAATGGCAATAAGTAAGATTGACATGTCAGAGAGTTTTTATACAAACCGCTTCCGCCAGAGACTCTACAAGTCAGAGGCAGAACAGGTATCCGAGAGGATGCGTAACCTTAACAAGGAAGGTTCCAAGGAGTTCATAAAACGCATCAACGCGTCCATCAAAAATCAACATGAAAAACTCCTTGCTATTAAGCCCAACGCAACTAGCACTCTGCCAGTACGCCTGTTTAATGAAGTAGGGGCAGAAGTGATGTATTCCGCATTGGCTTTTGCAGAGGAGGCATCTGCACTCAAAATAGTAAGGAATGAATACTCGGAAAAAGTAGAGGAAAAGACCATAAATGCCATTGCCAAAAAGATAAAAAAACTGAGCCCGTCTGCAATAGACGAGTTATGGTTTAGGGTCGGTTTCATATATGCAAATCGCGGCAAAAACAAGGCAATAAGCGAAAAAAGCATAAAAGAGATAAAGAGCTCGGACAAGTCAGCAAGAATTTATTTACTAAATCTTTTTACGGAAACTAAATTAGACTTAATAAAACGCAACATCGCGTTTTTAGAAAAGCACAAGTAGAAATATCAAAAAGACAAGCAAAACCATGTTTGTGATAGCGGAAAACTAATTCTGCAACTAACGGCTAATACTTGTCTAAGTCGAAGCCACAATCTATTTTGGCGGAGACGTAAAAGGACATCTGTAACAATACGATGGACGATAATACAATAGATAATATCATAGAATATGGTTGCAAAAGTTTTATGATTAAATTTTATTATTACGATTATAGCGTGGTCTTTACCGATCATCAATCCTTCATATTCCAGTACAGTACCGTAAAAGGAACACACCGCAAGGTTTAAATATGGTTGTGCATATTACCCTTACGTCCCCATATTGAAAAATATGGTAGACACCCTATTCTCATCCACCCAGAGGCGTATTATATATACGCCTCATATCTTTTCCTTGCTTAACTTTCCAAATACAAGATAAGCAGTATGCCATATCCCCTTTGTGGAAGGCCTGATGCCCGCATCCCTCACAAGCATATCCCTCACTATTACTTCAAGAGTGCATATCTCAACAAAATGGTATTTCTCCATCTTCGAGACAAACTTCCTGACCTGCTCTGTGTGAGGAAGATAACCGACAAGTATCCCGTCCTCCCTTAATGCCTTTGCCGCGTGCCTTACCACCTTATCCGACTCAGGCATATCCAGCACGACCAGATCCACATCCCTTTCTCTGATCCCTTTTTTGACATCCGCATTTCTTATCTCCACATTTTCCAATCCGAGCATTGCCACATTCTTCTTCGCTATATCCACAAACTCCCTGCGTATCTCGTAACTGTATATTTTCTTGGCAATCCGTCCTAGAGAGACAGCAACCCAGCCACTGCCGGTTCCAGCATCAACGCATACGCTCTCCTTTCCAATGCCCGAATAGCTTATTATTATACCGATATCTTTCGGGAGGATTATCTGCGGACCTCTTTTCAGCTTCCTGTATATGCCTGGCAGTAGTACATTCAGTTAATCACCTTCTTCCTTTCTTGCCGGTTTCTTTTTCAGAATTTTTCTCTTACCGGTTCTCTTCCGGGCCTCTTCCGTTCCCTCCTTTTTCTTTACCTTCTCTTTTTTCCTTTTCACTCCCTCCTTCTTTTCCGCCTTCTTCGCATTCGGGAATATTATCGTGCGTTTGCTGCACGCCGGATCCAGATCCATATCAAATGGCGGTTTTCCCCTCCTTATAATCCTTACCAGCGGCGTGTTGCATCCATCGCAAACCTGATCTGTCGGAAGTATTTTCGCATCTTGCGGCAGAGGATAGGTGTTCGTGCAATTCGGATATCCTGAGCATGCGGCAAACTGTTTCCCCATCTTAGACTTTCTTATCACGAGCTCCTTCCCGCACTTCGGGCATTTCCCGATAGCATTAGCCTCGATAAAGCTCTTTCCCATATCCTCCGCGATCTTCTCCTTGTTCCTATCGAACATCTCTATCGCCTTTACGAGTATCTCCTTTCCCTCCTTTATCACTTCCTCCTCTCCTTTCTTTCCCTTTGATATCAGCTCCATGTCCTCCTCGAGCTGTCTTGTGGTATCTATGCTCATTATCATGCCGCAGTTCTTCGAGAGTGCGTTGTAGACCGTCATGCCGAACTTAGTGACGCTTATCGGATTGCCCTCAAGGTAATTCCTCTTGAAAAGAGTGTCTATTATGCTAGCCCTCGTGGCCTTGGTACCAAGGTTTATCCTCTCAAGTTCTCCGATAAGGCTGGCCTTTGTGAAACGTTTCTTCGGTTTTGTCTCCTGCTCATCCAGCCTGATTTCTCCTTCAGCGCTATATCTCTCTCCCTCTTTGAAAGCCTCAATCTTCCCGTTCTGTTCTTCAGCCCTAACAAAATGATACACATCCATCCATTCTCTCTTCAGGACCGTTGTGCCGCTTGCGGAATAATGTTCCTCTCCAAGCCCGGTTCTGACCCTGAACCGCACAGTCTCCGCCGGCTCGCCGAAACAGGCAAGGAATCTTCTGGCAATCAAATCATACAGGGCGCTCTCCTCCTTTGAGAGCTTCTTCGGCTCGATGCCAGTCGGGAATATCGCCGGATGCGCCTCGTCTGTCTTCTTTCCTTGTATCGGCCTAAAGGCCTTTCTCCTCATTATCTCTTCTGCATACTTTTTGTAAGTGTCGTTCTTACCTATCTCTTCTATTATCCTCTGCAGCCCAAGCGTGGGCGGCAGTTTCTGCGAGGAAGTCCTCGGATAAGATATGTAAGAGCGTTCGTATAATGACTGCGCCACAGAGAGGGCGATGGAAGGATCTATCTTAAGGATACGGCTTGCCTCCAACTGGAGGGAGGTAAGGTCGAATGCGGGATAAGGATACCTTTTCAGCTCCTCCCTAGTCATGTTCTTTATGAGCGCAGCATCACGATTCAGTTCAGACTCACCGCGTGCCTTTTCCGCTTCGGCCCTGTCGAATATATCCCCCCTCTCGTTTTCGAATCTGGTTCCGTTTATGTCCACATACAGCTTCCAATAGGGCTTGGGCTTGAAACTCTTTATCTCCGTTTCCCGCTCGGCGAGGACGCTGAGGGTCGGTCCCTGCACCCTTCCGATGCTTAGCGCCTTTCCTTTTTCATACTTCCTAAGTGCGCTGGTCAGTGCCCTGCTGAGGTTTATTCCCCAGAGCCAGTCTATGATGTGCCTCGCTTCACCTGCGTAGAAGTTGTCTATGTCTATATCCCCAATGTCAGCGTAGGCGTTCAGGAGATCAGGGACAGTAGTTGTAGAGAACTTCATGCGGCGCACCTTCCCTCCTGCATTGGCAGGTTCGGCTCCTGTCACATCCTTTATTATGTTGGTGCCTATCACAGTGCCCTCGAGGTCATAGTCGCATGCGTTTATGAAAATATCGCATTTTCGCCCTACATCCCTTATCACATCCAGATATCCTTTCGTGAAATACGATGACTGGCTCACCTTGTAAGATGGTTCCCATTTGACATCAAGAACAGGATAGTCATGCCTGTCTCCGTTCTGGCTTATTGTAAAAAGGTGCCCGACAGCAGCCACAACATAGATGTTCGCTTCCGGTCGTTCAATGTAATAATACCCGACCTTTCCATTGCTAAGCCTCTTCTCGTGCCCGTTTCCAAGCGCGATTGCTATTCTAAGGGCCACACTGGGCTTTTCTGCTATAAGCAAAATATTGCGCGACATCGTTTATCTTCTCTTTCTGGTGCTACGTGTGTACTTTCTTCTGCGGACAGGCGCAGCACTTTCTACAACCGGTTCTGCCCTGGTATCTTTCGATACCATCCAGAAGTTTATCATCCCCGCGATAATCGCGATTCCTGCGACCAGATAGAAGAGATAGCTCCCTCCTGCATATATAAATATTATCACAGCAACCAGTATCAATGCAAGGGTAAATATCGAAAAACGTATCTGGTTTGTCATCATAACCATAGAATCACGTGGTCAAATGAATATATACATAATCATATTTATAACACTTATCGCTTCCCTTATCGTATCGGCATCGCAGATACTGTTCAAGAAAGGAATATCGGGAAAGAAGCTGAATCCAAGGAACATAATACCTACAATACTCAAATCAAAGGTGATGCTGATCGGGGCGCTGGGCTATTTCATAAGCCTTGCAATATACCTCTATGCGCTGAGAGCCGCTCCGCTCTCTGTGGTGTATCCGGTATTTGCAAGCAGTTTCATTTTCGTGACCATACTCTCTGCAGTATACCTAAGAGAGCGTCTCTCAAAAGGGAGGGTGTTCGGAATACTCCTCATATTCCTGGGCATACTGATAATAGCAATATCGTACTGATTGCATGTCAAAAAAAGCATCAAATATCGGTTTTCTTGTGCTATCGACGCTGATGGGAGCGGCAGCGCAGCTTGTCTTTAAGATATCGCTGACGAACGGCGTGATATACCTTCTTATCGTAGGAATCCTGACATACCTAGCATCCAGCCTTATCTATTTCTATGTGATATCAAGGTCGCACCTCAGTTGGGCGTACAGCGTAGGGGGAATGAGCTACATATTCGCGGTGGTGCTGGGAGCGCTGTTCATAGAACAGGTACCCATTATCAGATGGATAGGCGTAATAATCATAACCGCAGGGGTGTTGGCGGTAGCGGTAAGCTAATAACCTACAGGGATTGCCAGTTTCCCGAAAAGGACCTTCTCTGATTTTTGGATCTCCTCCACCATTTTCAGGCTCTTTCAATACCTAGAGGCCCTGATCCTTCTCGCGTAACGGCAGGGATACAAATCCCTTCTCCCTCTCCCAAAAACAATGTATGAGTTCAAGATTTGTTGCCACGAGGATAGTCTGAGAGCAGATTTGTAAGGTACTGTTATCACGGTGTGCTGTAGCCGCTCTCCCAGTTGGAGGTGAATACCACATTGGTAGGAACGCCGTTGTTGTTATTTCCAGAATAGTCTTTCGCGTTCCCGTTGAGCGGCCACCAACCCACAAGGTTCTGTATGTTTGTAGGGGCACCGCCGATGCCTTCACGGTAAAGGGCGGTCACCTCACTTAGCGATAGGGAGGTGTTGTAGATTTGGACGTTTGAGAGCGAACCATTTACATACACACCTGAAGCTAAGGGTCCTCCAAATTCTAATGCGGTACTGTTTGATGGTATGGAACTTGAAAAGGACACAGAACAATAGAACTTGCCATTAACATATTCCGTTATGGTAGTCCCATTAAATGTAAAACCTACAAAATAGTATCTGTTTGTGGAAAGCGCAAACGGATATGAACTACATACACCAGTAGTTCCCCATATAAATCCTGCGAATTGGCCTGCCGATGCACCAAATATACCTATCTTCATCCCGTACGAATTTGCTTTTTCTACCAGATTGGTGGCGGTGGAGGTCGGATAAAACCATGCAAACATACTCATAGTGGTTGGTGGATTTAACGAAATTGAATTTTGTACTTCAATGTAGCTGCTGTTCCCGTTAAACTTTGCCACATACTGCGGGATCTCGTTGTTGCATAATCCGACCTCCGACACGAAGATGTTGCTGCCCGGTCCGTTCGGTCTCATTATCTGGCAGCTGCCAGGACTTGCCTTCGGTGCGAACGTGTAAGGGTTGAACAGGTTGAGGGAGAAGAGCGCCACCAGCACTATCGCGATGATGAGGATGGCCCACCCGTAGGTCATCAAATATTCCATTGCTGACTGGAGTTTTAACGGCTTAGAATTAGCACATATGCCAACGCGCGTTGGTTTCTTGTGTGTGTGTGTGTGTGTCACATTACCTTGCAAACGCTTTGAAACCCGCTCCAACACGACCTCAAACATGTTCTCACACCATTAATATAGTACAAGTTTAATAACCGTTTGTTTTTGAAAAGTACCGCCTCACTAATCTCAATAGAAGCCTTGTTAAGCTTTCAAGTCTAATTACTTTTGCAGTTGGCTATAAGTAAGTAAATGCGTATTGTGTTTTCATGGCAGGTTTAAGATCTGAGTTAGAAGCGTCCGGGTTAATATTTCCAGAAATGGAAAATAGCAACATGGAAGCTGCAAAAGAGATTGCCAAAGGCTCCGGCAAATTGATAGGAAAGCGAAACTCCAAGCGCATGTTCCTGCTGGTAGATGGCTTGGGTTACGATCTGATGCTTAAAGCGATATCGAATAGCCCCATTCTGCGCAAGGCATTTTCAGATGCAAGAATAAAGAAAATAACAACAATCGTGCCATCGTTCACACCAACGGTCATTACAAGCATAGATTCTGGCTTGACTGTAGCCGAGCATGGTATAGTCGGCAGCCCTTTGTACATAAAAGAGACTGGAGAAACAGGCAACGTTTTCGGACTTTCTTGGGCTCCGTCAAGGGACGAGACCATTGGGAAAACAGATACGTATCCACTATTTCCGGAGCTTAATACTCTGTTAAGCATGAGCAAAAGGAGAGGTTTCGTGTACATGCAGCATGAAAACATAATATCGAAAAGCTCCAACTCGAACTTCCTTCATGATATAAACTATTCAAAGTACATATCGATGGATGATCTGATAATACAGTCTATAAGCCTTATAAAATCCAGGTCGAAAAAGCTGATATACGCATACGTAGATTACATCGACCATGCTGAGCATACCTATACTAAGGACTCAGAGCTTGGCCTTGCAATAACCATATACGCCCTTGAGCACATAGCGGAAAGGCTTGTTCCTGTGCTCAGGGAATACGGTTGGGAGCTCGTAATAACCTCTGATCATGGACAGATATCTATTACCCAAAGGAACATCACGCAAATAAATGCGAAAAGCAGCATAATGGAAAACCTCAGCGCGCCGCCGTGGGGCGCCAACAGGATTATGTTCTTCGGCGTTTCGGAAAACAAAAAGAAAAAATTCGAGGAGCAGTTCGCAAAGCTCTACGGTTCCAGATTCCTGCTGTATGATTCTGAAGAGGCAATAAAGTCTGGCATCTTCGGCGCTAAAAGCGCAAAAAGTTGGATACGCTACAGATTCGGAACTTACGTGGCGATAGGAAAGGGTAATAATCTGATGTATTACAGGTTCCCTAAGAGAAGAGAACGGGATACGAAACTAGCCGGCTATCATGGCGGCATGTCAAAGGAGGAGATGGAAATACCGCTATTCATTCTTTGACCTGCTTCTGTATGGTGCAAAATGGAAATAAGCGTAAAAGTAATTTCGGATTCCATCAAATCCGTGATAGAAAAACCTGTAGCTGTCATACAAGGCGAGAGTGGCTGCTCCAGCCAAGGAAGGAAAGGCAAATCCTCTTCCTGTTCTCAGATTCTTTAGGACACCTCCCTCTATGACAACAGTAAAAGTCTCCTCCTTCTCTGCCCCCTAACCAATCGTCATATATAAATTCCTTTCTCATATATATTACGAATTTTAGGTGTTAATTATGGTAGTAGCGGCTGTAAGTCCTTTGTATGCCGTCGCAGCTTCGATTGCGATAGCCGGCGGATTAATAGGGACAGGAATGGCGCAGCAGGGAATAGGCGCTGCGGGAATGGGTGTAATAGCGGAAAAGCCGGAAAAGTTCGGACAGGTGCTGTTTTTCTTTGTGATACCCGAAACCCTGTGGATAATCGGATTCGTTCTGGGACTGATACTGCTGTTGCAGATACTCTGAGAGGGATTAGATGGCTCTGGAAGACATAATAAAGAGCGTAGACCTAGAGGCAAAGAGGATGGCAGAGGAGATAATTCAGCGCGCCTATTCTGAATCAGAGAAGATGCTACACGACGCAAAACATCAGGCAGACTCGGAGATTGAAGCTGCATCAAAACAGGCAGCGAATGAGGCGGATTCAATAAAAACAATGTCTCTTCTCTCGAAACGGATGGAACTGCGCAGACAGTACTACAGCGAACTCAATAAAAGGATAAACGATGGCAAGGAGCACATCCGCGAATCTGTTGCGGATTTCAGGGGAACAGAAACGTACAAAAAGATGCTTCAGCTTCTGTACGATAAGGCGGTATCTAGCATAGGCGAGAGCTGCTCTATGCGGATCCGGGGATCCGATATGGGATTAGTAAGAGTATCGCAGAAGACCAAGCTGGTAAAGGACAACACGCTAGATGGAGGGATAGTCTGCACCTCTTCCGACGGCTCGGCAATGGTCGATTACTCCATATCAAGCATAATAGATCAACTCCGCGGGAGGATAGACATCTCATTCTTCGAGATTATATCAAAGTCCCATGCTCAGGTTCAGAAGAACGGCTCGCCAAAACCCGGAGCGCAAACTGCCGGTCGCTCATACCGAAAGAAGGGATAAGTTATGGATAACACATACACCGGAAAATACGGAAGCCTTCGCGCCGCCAGCCTAAGCCTTCTGAGCGCAGAATTCATAGAAGAGATTACAAAGAGAGACCAAACCGACTTTATACCTGCATTGTCTCAGACGGTCTATAAGGAAGAGATAGACCGTCTCATAAACGCGTACCCCCTGCCAGATTCTGTCGAGCTGATAATAAACAGCCATATGGTAAGCATGCTTTCCAAAGCATACACCGCAATACCTCCTCTTGCTAGGGATTTCATATACGCTTACACAAGAAAATGGGATATAGAGAACATAAAAGTCATACTCTCCGCAAAAGTATCTGGATACGAGATAGGGCAGACAGAGGCTTTCCTAATCGTGCAGAAAGGGATGCCTATATCCACGATAAACGGAACAATAACCTTGCAGCAATACTCTGAGATAATCAGCCAAAGCGGAGTTGAGGAGATAATAAACTCTCTTGTGCGGTTCGGCTACGGTACGATAATGCTCAAGAGTATAGACGATTACAGAAGTACCCACGACCTCTCCCCGATACTTCTCTCTCTCGACATGTATTACTACCAGGATCTGGTAAAGAGCCTGAAGTTCTACAATGGCGATGAAGGCCAGGTCTCAGAATTCGTACGCGATCTAATAGACTGGAAGAACATAATGTCAGTAATAAAAGCGATAGAGTTCGGAAAACGAGACGCTAGGGGCTTCTTCATAAATGGCGGAAATATGAAAGCGGAGCAGATATACGCGATGCTGGGAAAGGAAATAGGCGCGCTGAAGGGGGACATTCCCTTCAAAATAGACTGGGCCTTCGATGCCTACAAATCCGACCCGTTGATCACATACATAGATACTGCAATAAAGCGCAACATATACCTGAAGTACCTCGCGCTATTCGGCACGTCGCCCTCGTCCCTTTCATACATAATGAGATTCATATTAAGATGCGAGATAGAACGCGACGAGCTGCGTTCGATATGGTTGAACAAGCATTACGGGATGACCGGCATAAGGGCGGAAGCCGCGCTGATAACAAGATACACGAAGTGAATTGATGGACGGAAAAATTGCGATAATCGCAGAAAGATACATAAGTATGGGATTTGAGCTTGTCGGCCTGAGGGACGTTTTTATAAAGGAAGGGGAAGAGGCAGTATCCACATTGGAAGGACTTATACCTCAGAAGGAATACGCCCTTATCGTATGCGAGGAGAAGATCCAGGCGAGAATCGAGCCGTCAAGACTCAGAGAACTCGAGACATCGATAGATCCGCTTATAATCTTCATTCCCTCATCGAAAGGGGAAGGCACAACAGAAACGGTGAGGCACATGGCAAAGAGGGTTTTGGGAGTCAACATCGGTGAAACCAAATGAACGATGGAAGGATATACCGCGTATCAGGACCGGTCGTGATAGCCATAGGGCTGGATAATCCGAGTATGTACGACGTTGTAAAGGTGGGAAAACTCGGACTTATCGGAGAGATAATAAAATTGGATGGGGATAAGGCGGTTATACAGGTGTATGAGGACACCACAGGCATAAGACCCGGCGAATCTGTTGTAAATACGCATTCGCAGCTCTCAGTCAATCTCGGACCCGGGCTTTTAGGCTCGATATACGACGGGATACAAAGGCCTCTGGATAAGATACAGGAGCAGAGCGGAGATTTCATAGAGAGAGGCGCAACCGCGCCCCCATTGGACCAGTCAAAGCTGTGGCATTTCGTGCCGAAGGTAAGGAACGGGAGTGAGGTATCTTCAGGCAGCATCATAGGGGAAGTTGCAGAGACAGGCCTTCTCTCCCACAAGATAATGGTCCCTATAGGAACTGAGGGAAAGATAACTGGGCTTGAAGAAGGGGATTACACAGTAGAGCAGAAGATAGGGGAGGTCATAAGGGGAGAACGAAAGACAGAGATAAAGCTCTCCCAGAGATGGAATGTAAGGTCGCACCGTCCGGTGCTCGAGAAGGTAGCGCCCCACAAGCCGCTGATTACAGGGCAGAGAGTTATAGATTCTCTCTTCCCAGTGGCGAAAGGCGGAACCGCCGCAGTGCCAGGACCATTCGGTTCAGGCAAGACGGTAATACAACAACAACTCGCAAAATGGTCTGATGCAGACGTCATAGTTTATGTGGGTTGCGGAGAGAGGGGAAACGAGATGGCCGACATACTGATGAGCTTCCCTGAACTGCTTGACCCAAAATCCGGAAAGCCGATAATGGAAAGGACCATACTGATAGCCAACACATCCAACATGCCTGTAGCTGCAAGAGAAGCAAGCATATACACAGGAATAACTATCGCGGAATATTACAGAGATATGGGATACAGCGTTGCGCTCATGTCGGACAGCACCTCAAGATGGGCGGAAGCGCTGAGAGAGATATCGGGACGTTTGGAAGAGATGCCGGGGGAGGAAGGATACCCTGCCTATCTTGGTAGGAGAATAGCGGAGTTCTACGAGCGGGCAGGAATGTGCACCCTTCTCAATGGCGGAACGGGCTCAATAACCGTTATAGGGGCAGTATCCCCTCCAGGAGGAGATATATCGGAGCCTGTCTCTCAGAACACTCTGAGAGCCACAAGGGTATTTTGGGCACTCGATTCCGCACTGGCGAACGCGCGTCATTTCCCATCCATAAACTGGCTGAACAGCTATTCCCTGTATACTGACGACCTCAAAGAATGGTACCGAAAGAATGTCGCTGAAGACTGGGAAGCTATTTACAAGAGGTGTATGTCCATACTCCAGAAAGAGGCTGAGATAAAGGACGTGGTGCAGCTCGTTGGATATGACGCGCTTCCAGAAGAAGATAAGATAACCCTGGAGATCGCGCAATCGATAAGGGAGGACTTTCTGCAGCAGAGCGCTTTCGACGAGGTCGATACCTACACCACCATAAAGAAACAGGGACTCATGCTAAGATCTATCATATCCCTGGACAATGCTTACCGCTCAGCGCTATCACACGGCGCTTCAGCCGAAGAGCTGAGAAAGAATCCGGTAAAGCAGAAGATCTCCAGGATGAAGTTTGTGAAAGAGAAGGAAATAGAGAGTTATTGCTCCGAGATGGAAGGGGAGATTGCATCCATCGGAAAGAAGAAGACATGAGAGGATAAGATGGGAGACATATATTACAAAACAATAAAGAAGATAACAAGCGTACTGCTTTTTGTGGAGGGAATAAAAGATGCTGCATACGGAGAGATCGTTGAGATAAAACTGGGAGACGGCAACACTGTCAGAGGCCAAGTGCTCGACAGCAGAGAAGGTCTCTCTATAATACAGTCTTTCGGCGACACGCGCAGCATGAACCTAAAGGAGACGAGCGTAAAACTAAGCGGCAGCGCGGCGACCCTGAATGTCAGCACAGATATGCTTGGCAGGGTGTTCGACGGGCTCGGCCGGCCGAGAGACAACGGCCCGCCGATACGGAGCGATGAGCAACTCGAAATAAACGGGAGCGCGATAAACCCCTATTCCAGAGAGGAGCCATCAGAGTTCATACAGACGGGCATATCGACGATAGACTGCATGAACACATTGGTGAGAGGGCAGAAGCTCCCGATATTCTCCGGAGCAGGACTTCCCCACAACAAGCTGGCCGCACAGGTGGCAAGGCAGGCCAAACTGAGGAGCAACGATGAGGGATTTGCTGTGGTCTTCGGAGGGATGGGGATAAACAGCGAGGAGGCGAACTTCTTCAAGAGAGAATTCGAGAGCACAGGCGCAATCGATAAATCCGTCATGTTCCTGAACCTCTCTTCAGAGCCGTCTATGGAGAGGATAATACTTCCAAGACTCGTGCTGACCACAGCGGAATACTTAGCATACAACCAGGGAATGCATGTGCTTGCCATACTCACAGACATGACAAATTACTGCGAGGCGCTGAGGGAGGTCTCGGCAGCAAGGGAGGAAGTGCCTGGGAGAAGGGGATTCCCAGGATACATGTACACCGACCTATCAACTATATACGAGCGCGCAGGGAAGATAAAAGGAAGGAAGGGATCCATAACGCAGATGCCCATACTCACAATGCCTAACGACGACATAACCCATCCCATACCTGACCTGACCGGATACATAACCGAAGGACAGATAGTCCTGAGCCGCGAGCTGTACAGGAAGGGCATATATCCGAACGTGAACGTGCTTCCATCGCTGTCCAGGCTTATGAACCAGGGAATCGGGAAGAAATCCACAAGGGAAGACCACAGAAACGTGGCTGACCAGCTCTATGCAGCCTATGCGCGCGGAATAGACGTAGGAAACCTTATAGAGATAGTTGGCGAGGAAGCGCTCACAGAATCCGACAAGAAATACCTAAAGTTCTCCGCAGAGTTCGAGAGAAGGTTCGTTTCGCAGGACTACTATGAGGACAGGGATATAGAGAAGACGCTCGAACTGGGATGGGAGCTTTTCGGAGGTTTGGACATGGAAGAGATGAAGAGGCTCAAACCGGAGCAGATAAAGAGATACGGGAAGTGGAAGGATGCACGACGCGAAACTGACTAGGCTGGAGATGATGCATACAAAATCAAAGATAAAGATAGCGCAGCGAGGTCTCGATCTCCTTAAAATGAAGAGGGCAAGCCTTGTGCTTGCATTCTTCAAGATGATAAACGAGATAAAGCTGCTCAAGGTCGACCTCTAT
>JAJYTZ010000020.1 GCA_021792775.1 Microcaldota archaeon | reverse complement strand
ACAAAAAGCCACCATACAAAATCAAAGATAAAGATAGCGCAGCGAGGTCTCGATCTCCTTAAAATGAAGAGGGCAAGCCTTGTGCTTGCATTCTTCAAGATGATAAACGAGATAAAGCTGCTCAAGGTCGACCTCTATGGGATCATTGCTGACGCGGAAGATAGGATAAAGATAGCGGAGATATACTCTGGGAGGATAAGGCTGGAGAGGATAGCGATAGAGCACAGCAGGATCGGGGCATCGATAGAGGCGGAAAACATAATGGGCGTAAAGATACCGAACATAAAGCTCGACGCAAAGGGGAGAGAGAACGTGCCGTACGAGCTTATTTCAGTTCCTCCTCCTGTCCATGATGCAAAGGAGAGCTTTGAGCGCGCGTTCCGCATGCTCATAGAGATAGCGGAGAAGGAGAACTCGCTGAGGAAGCTGCTCAAGGAGATAGACAAGCTCAACAGAAGGTCAAACGCGATCGAGAACATAGCGATTCCGAGGATGGAGGGGATAGTCGAATACATAGGCCAGGGCCTGGAAGACATAGAGAGAGACCAACTAGTCTCGCTCAAATTCATAAAAGGTAAGATAAATGCAGAGGCAGGATAACAAAGCGTTAAGGAGGTTCAGGGCGATACGCATAGCGTTCGTCGTATTCAACCTTGTCTGTTCGGTAGCGCTAATATTGTTTTTTGCAGTGCGGTTGTTTGGATGAATAACATAGAGACATTAGAAAAGATAAAGAAAGCAGAGGAAGAGGCACGCATAGCGGTAAGCAAGGCAGAAGAGGAATACCGAAGAAAGATAGAGCAGGCAAGCAAGGAGGCAGCCGAGATAACGGCAAAGGCAGAGATAAGGGCGAGAGTCCTGAGGGAATCAGTCCTCACAAAAGCTGCAGAAAAGGAGAAAGAGGATATCGCCAAGATGGAGGAAGACAATAAGAGATCCATAAGTTCTATGGGGAAGATAGACAGGAATACTGCGCTATCGGTATTCGAGTCTGCAGTAAAGGAGTTCTTCGGTGTCTGAATGTTCTTGAGCGCGAAAATGAGCAAGCTGGTCATAACTACGACCAAAGACAACTACGATGCTGTGCTCTCTGCGCTTCATGACATAGGAGTGATGCAGATAGAGCAGATAAAACCAGAGGCAGGGCTAAAGCAGGCTGAAAGTCTTTATTACCACAACATAACCGAGCTTGCGCAGAGGTTTAGGAGCCTTTCCGGCATGCTCAAGAGGCAGCCGAATCCCAAAAAGTACAGCTTCAATACGATAGAGGGGCTGATAGATGCATCAAAGAGGATCTCCATAGACGATAGGGTGATCTGGCTGAACAGGCAGATAGGAAAGACAGAGACGGTAAAGGCAAACCTTGAAGAGCGGCTCTCAACTATAAACCTTCTAAAGGGGTTCCCCCGCGACATTTCAATACTCAATTCATCCAACATAATCTCATTCATAATACCGGAGAGCAAAAGGAAAGGGAAGGAGGAGACGGAGTTCAACGAAGAGCTTGCAAAGCTGAAGTCTGACAGTGTTGTGACTGTAGTTGAAGGCAGGACGATAATAAGCGTAGAGAGATCGAAAGAGGCGCGCATAGGAGAGATCGGATCGAAGATGAAACTGCAGTTGATACCTGTACCGAGGGAATACGGAGGCGCGGAGGATGCGGCGAAAAGGATAAGGGAGCGCATAGAGCTTGTAGAACAGAAGCTCATAGAGTCGAACCAAGAGCTTGAGAGAATCTCGGAGGAGAACTATCCGATTGTAAGCGCGATAAGGGAGCAGCTGGAGCTGGAGGCCGCGAAGCAGGACATAACAACAAAACTCGGGCAGACCCAATCCACTATATCGATAGAGGGATGGGTTCCCACAAAGGGCATCGAAAAGTTAAAACGCACTTTATCTAAGATAACCTCAGAAAAGGTCAGCCTAACAGAGCTAGACACAAAAGAGATCGCACCCACAAAGATGGAGAACCCCAGATGGTCGCGACTGTACGAATTTTTCATAAGGTTTTATTCTCTACCGAAAAGCAATGAGATAGATCCCACAATGATATTCGCCATACTCTTCCCGATATTCTTCGGCTTTATGGTAGGCGACTTCGGATACGGGGCGGTCATGCTCATATTCTCGATATGGCTCTCCAATAGGATACAGCATCCGCCTAAAATCAGCCGCATACCGAAGAAGATTTCGTCGTTCGTTCACACGATAATAAGCGACAACGGTCTTTTCTTCATATCAAGGGCGATAATGCCGGGAGCTGTCATAGCGATGGCGCTTGGCGTTGTCTTCAACAACTATTTCGGATTTGTGCTCCCATACTACACAGCTATCTTCAATGTACAGACAGGCCTGAGCAAACTCCTTCTTGTATCGGGATGGACAGGGGTAGGAGTGGTATCGCTCGGCCTGATTCTCGGTTTCATAAACAACATGCGTGTCAGAAACAGAAAGCACGCATACGCGAAGCTCGGATGGCTCATAACCGCATGGGGGATAGTGCTTACCGGCCTTCTTGTGCTGCACAGGCAGAGCATAGGCCTCTCGAATCCAATCTCAATCGTTTACATAATAAGCATATTTGCAGGCATCGCAATATTTCTCGCAGGGGAAGGCGTGCAGTCCCTAATGGAGCTCCCATCGATAGTGAGCCACATCCTCTCATACACAAGACTGGTCGGAATACTGCTCGCATCGCTCATACTTGCTGAGGTGATAGACATGGTCTTTACGAGCAGCATACACTCCTCCATACCCATCGCGATACTTGGCATTGCAATATTGGTGATGGGACAGATATTCAACCTTGTTATCGCGGTTTTCGAGCCGGGAATACAAGGCGCACGTCTGATATATGTGGAAATGTTCTCGAAGTTCTTTTCAGGAAACGGCCAGGAGTTCAAGCCTTTCAAAAGCGAAAGAAGGCACACCATTAGCCGTTTCTCGATAGAGAAATAGAGTGCGGATGGCCTACGAGACCATCTTTATCTGTATTGCGCTTACCTTGGTTTTTGTGCCGTCTTCGTTTGTCAGTTCCTCGGACGATGTGCGTATCTCCTTGTCTCTCACATTGGTGAGATAACGGTTCTTCACTATCTCAAACACATCTACAGCTTTTGATATGGCAAGGCCTCTTGCCTTTACTGTAACCTCTCCAGCTCCGCTGTTGAACTGCGTGACGACTGCCAAAACATAGTTTATGGTCGGCTTCTTTCCTATGTATATTACATTCTCCTCCCTGCCCGCGTTGGTTGTTGTTGTTTGTGTCTTGTTTTCTTCCTCCATAAAATCACCTTTATTCTACATGGTTATCCACTGTATGGCCAATAGGCAGTTTACAGTTTCAGTTCTACGCCGTAGAACCAGATTTATTGTGCGGACAAACTCTTTATACCTTTGCTGTCGCATTTTTCGCCTTTTGGGTATGCCTATGTCGAGTTTCTGCTCCATTATAAATTTTCAGCACCCTTGCAACCTCCTCATCCACATCTACGTCTACTCCCTCCTCCCTAAATATTACTAGCGGATACGCTATCGATATCGAAGAGAGGAGCTCTATTTCCTTCTCTATCTTCGCCTTTTTCGCGATACGCGTCTCCGCCATCACAGACCTTATTATGAGCCTCATGATCTTCTCAAAAAGCGGCTTTATATCATTGCCCGCATATTCCTCTCTCAGTATCCTTCTTGCCACCTCGTCTCCGCGCCGCGCTACCTCTTCCGTGCCCTGGAAGGCCTTTCCGAATGTGCGCATATATTCAGGCATCACGAAATAGAACGCTTTGTAGAACGCAGTCCCGAATACCACGCCGTAAGAGTACTTTATTATTATATTGGTGCATATCAGCCTTTCCTTCCAATCCTCCAAGCTTTCTAAATAGTCGAAGACAGCCACAGCCTCTTTCGAGGGAGCGTCAGGCCGGTGCCCGATCCCCTCTATGAGGTTCTTTATGGCACGTGCGTGTTTTTCTGCGGTTTCCGACATATCCGCATAGAACTCACTGTACTCTTTTCTGTCAGGGACTGGCTCCTTCGCCCATTTCTCGTATGTCTGAGCAGCTCTTTCCTCTCCATAATGGAAGAGACTGAGAATATGCACCACATCTTCTATGCCAAACTCGACTCCGTTTGGCAGCCTTACATAAGAACCGGTAACCTCTCCTTTCCGCCGCTTCACGTCTATGAAGCTGGTCGCATACCTTATCGCTCCAATCGGATTCTTCTTTATGTAGCCATAGATGTAAGGTTTTACCCATGCGGGTATCGCATACCTCCCCAAAAGGCTATCGACAAGAGCTTTTTCTGCCATCCCACCAACTCATATATTATACAAACCCTCTTATCCCTTTTCTTTCTTTTTTGGCTGCTGCTTCGACGATGCGCGCCTCTTCCTATATGTTCTATAACCAACCACAGCGATTACCGCAATGACAAACACACCTATTATCGGCCCGGTAGGATTCCCTTTCTTTGCCGAGTTGCTCACGTCTATATAATAAGAGGTCGAGCCGGAATACTGCTGGTTAGCATTACCATTTGGCTGCCTCCACTGTTCGTATATAGTGGCAGGGTACTGTCCCGGAGCTCCGTTCTGCGCGACATCTATATAGAAAGTCACATTGGTGGTCCCGCCAGCAGATATATTGTCAATATACGCGGTAGAGTCAGCCGGAGTTATTGGATATATTGACTGAAGGGTCAGGCTTACCTGCTGTGCATTTTCGTTTCCTGTGTTCTTTACCGTAAAGGTCACAGGCTTGTAAGTACTGCCTACTGTAACATTGCTCCTGACTGACTCAACCTGGAAAATCGATGAGGGTGCCACGCTTATCGGTAAGTTTATTGTCGAATTATACCTGTCCAAGTAGTTTGAGCTGTAATAGCTTGCGCGTATCGGGAAAGACGAGCTGCTGCCACCGCTGCTGTTTGCGTCTATTGTAAATACCTCCGTAGTCGCGTTTCCTGGAGAAAGCGAACCTATGAACAGGTGTGTCGCAGAGGAGCTTGGGAACAGATAATTATTGCCTAGAAGGTCAAGCGAGACATTCTTCGCTGTGCCTGTGCCTATGTTCTGCACCAGCATAGTTATCGTTTGATTGGAACCTGTATACAACTGTGTTGGACTGGAGCTTAGTATGCTCAGTGCTATTCGAGGTCTGTTAAGTACTATCCCAATCGGTACATCCACATTTTTGCTTAGGTTCTGGCCGGTGCCGCTTTGGTACTTGAGCGTTATGTTGACAAAATTGGTTCCTGCAGTTACATTCTGCGCAGCCTCAAATGTTATCTGCTGGGTTGAGCTTCCTCCTCCGCCGATGTTGCCGAATACGACCCTATCCTGTCCTATCGGCACAAGCGTAGAATTGTTTATGTAAGCTGTAGTGTTGTATGCGGTTCCGCTCCCGTAATTGATAAGAGTCAGTCCGGCAGGGAACGGCACTCCCGGCACTATGTTCTGCCCTGGCGCTACATTGACACCTATGCTCGGATTACCGTACACGTATATGAATATGGGCATTACGGATGAGCCCGCCACGTCCTGTCCGTTCTGCGTGGTCTGGTAAGTCGCAGTAACATTTATCACGTAGAGCCCTTGCTGCAAGTTCGAAGGTATATGGACTTTGAAAACGAACGGATTTATAAAACCCTGGTACATTCCCTCCCCTATCGCCTGTGTAATATAAGAGAAAGCAGGTGAGACATTTATTATCGGATTAGAGGCGATCAGACCTAGATCCACATTGTCTAGGGAGGACGTATATGAGTTATAAAGATTGAACGATATGGTAACATTTTCTCCAGAAACTACCGGATGCGGCGCTACATTCAGATTCATTATGCTTAGCGCTCCGTTCGCATTAGATGTCACTGCAGCTCCGGAATAGACTGCTACCGCAGAAAATGCCGCAATCGCCATCAATATCCACAACAAACTCATTTCCATTTTCGTTTTCATTTTTACACCTATATTGTCTTTTTAAAGAGTTTAACGGCCACGAAGACCGCAACAACTGTAAACAGTATCATAACCCCAAAGTCGAGCGCTATCGCATTGAGCGGGAAATAACCATCAAGCATCACATACCTTATTCCATTCACCGCATAAGTAAGCGGGTCGATTTTGCTTATAACCTGCATCCATGCAGGACCAGAAGATGGGGGGAAGAACGCGCCGCTCAAGAACCATAGTGGGAGCACAATCGCGTTCGCGATTATCGTATATACCTCGAATTTCTTTATCTTAGTCGCAAGGATAAGCGCTGTACCGCTGAGTCCCACAGATATCAGCACAATAATGGCTAATATCCATGCGAGTCCCGCAATCCCCATCGCTATCTTTGCTCCCATCGCGGTAGCTATTGCGAGCGCCACTATCGCATATATTACTGAAGCTACAGTACCATAAAGCGTCTTGCCGAGTATTACTGCCATGCTGCTTATCGGAGTCACAAGGAACATTTTGAGGTTCCCTAGCTGCCTGTCAGTTATGAGGGATACACCCCCTCCGAATATCGCTCCGAAAGCCGCGACCATAGCGACTACGCCCCCAACAAGGAAATCAAGATAGCTTATGGAGACGGCAGAGGTAGAGACTAGTTTGACTTGAGATGACGGCGGCACGGGCTCGTTGAGTCCCAAGGTAGATGTGCTTCCCACTTTTGCATCGAATTTAGACGCGATGCTGGTTATGTATGATATACTTGCACCTATCGTGTTGAGATTCGAGTTGCTGTAATAAACATATACGCTGGCCGTGCTCGTCGCTGACGGGAAATTAGGAAGTATGACAATCAGGGCACTGATAGTGCCGTTCTTGAGCATGGCCAATCCGGTACTTTCGGAAACGAGCCCCTTTACGGTCAGCGATCTTTGGTTGCCCAATGCGTTTATGAAGTTTATCGATTGCGGATTATTCGCAAGGTTAGTCACGGCAACAGGCGAATTGAAGGTGCCGTTGCCTATATTGCCGAAGAATACGAGTATGACAACCGGGAATATTATTGACCTTATTATGTTGGACTTCCAGTTGGCTCTGAATATAATCATCTCCCTCTTGAAGATGGTAAGTGCGTCATCTATAATGTTTTTATCCATTTACCTCATCTTTATTGTCTTTCTGTTATCGCCCAGCGTATCTCTCATGGTGGAGCCGGTCAGTTTTATAAACACATCATCAAGCGTAGGGAGGTGCAGCCCTATCGAATTGACTTGTATCTTTTCCTTGTCAAGCTCCGCAGATATCCTAGACAAAGTAAGCGTCGCGTTCTTCTCAATTACACAGGTAATCTTATCAGACGCGTTAACGCTGTCCAGCTTGAACTTCGCCTTCAGCATCTTGCATATGCGTTCTACCTGATCCACCTTCGTTGATATCTCAAGCACATCCCCACTTCCCACCATCCTCTTGAGCTCTGCCGGAGTGCCATGCGCGATTATCTTTCCATGGTCTATTATCGATATTCTGTCGCACAGCGCATCTGCCTCCTCAAGATACTGTGTGGTAAGTATGACCGTCAGCCCTTTTTCGTTCAGCTCCTTTATCTTCTTCCACATAGAGACCCTGTTCTGCACATCGAGCCCAGTGGTGGGTTCATCCAGTATAAGTATCTTAGGGCTATGCATCATAGACCTGACCAGATTCAGCCGCCGCTGCATCCCTCCAGAAAATGTTCCCGCCCTTACCTTTCTAAACTTTTCAAGGTCAGATTCCATCAATGCTCCATCTATCTCCCTTCTAAGCTCTCCCTCCTCAATGTGGTAGAGCCTGCCTGTTATCTCAAGATTCTCTTCGGCAGTAAGGTCCTGATCGACTACTGTCTCCTGAGTCATAAAACCGATCATCATCTTTATCTTGTTAATCTCTTTCTTAGTGTCAAGTCCGCTTATCGTAATCTTTCCGGAGGTCTGTTCGAGAAGTCCGAGCATCATATTTATTGCGGTGGTCTTCCCTGCGCCGTTAGGCCCAAGGATCCCATATATCTCCCCTCTCTTTATGGCCATGTCGATCCCGTCTACCGCGACAAAGTCCCCAAACCGCATCACTACCCCTTTCAGTTCGACAATGTTCTCCATAATTATCTCTCCAGTATGCCCTTCAGCTCATCGAAAATCGGTATCATGAGCGTGTCAGCCTCCCGCAGAGCCGCTTTGCCGGTTTTCGTAATCGAGTAATATCTGCGCCTGCCTTTATCTCCTATTGCCTTTATCATCCCGCTCTTTTCAAGCGACGATATCGTATTATACACGTCGTTTTTTACCTCGCCTTCGTCTTTAGTCACGAACCTGGACATAGCAATATTCCCCATCTCTTTTATTATCTTGTAGGAGTACTCTTTCCTCTTTGCAAGTTTCTTGAGTATTATCAGCTTCATAATCAGGTGCTTGAACTCCTTGCTCATGTGCATCTGCATGCATTTTCTCAACAAAAATCCCACTAGTTTAATTCTAAACTAATTTATAATATCAGAGAATAAAGATTATAAATATTGCGCTAAAAGGGGAAGCTCAGAGCATCCCACTTTCAGAGGCGAAGAGGAAAAGACCGTCGTGCTTTCTCGTTATCTCGCTCGGCCTTACCCCGTATATCGCCTTTATCCCTTTCTTGCTTGCCATATCTGTGAGCCTTTGGGTAATTATGCCATCAAATACAATGGTATGCACACTCTCCGTGCTCTCTATTTTATGGATGAGCTCGCGTATTGGTACCTCCGCAAGGATGCTCCCATCCTTTGCGTATAGCCTCCCCCTGAGCGTGCTTTTGAGCTCTTCGAGAGCATCCATATACCTCTTTTCGGAGTCTTGACCCCTGGCACCTCCTGCGCCCTCGCCGAAATCTACACTTCTGACACTGCTTCCCTCATCCTCGGAGTCTATGCTTGATACAGTACTGTGCCAATGCTCGGATCGTTCAGGTCCATTCCCTCCTCTCTTTCCTCTCAGATTTTCTACTATCTGTGTAGGGCTGGATATTCCCTCCTGGCGTTCGTGCGCATATTCATGTTTCTCCTCTACCTGTTCTCCCATCAGCTCCCTGTCGCGATTCCTTTCCTTAATCTCTTCCTTCTCCCTAAACTGATTTCTCCCGTTCCTCGCGCCTCTCGAGTAGGTATCATCCTTTCTTGATTTGGCTGCTGCAGCGGCCTGGTCTGCAGGCATCCTGAATCTCATAGACCTTATTATCTCCTTTCTAGTAAGTTCCTCTACTTCCTTCCCGTCAGGCGCCCTGCACACGAAGTCTATCTCCGCGTCCATCGCCATAAGCCCGTTGAGTATTATATCGCCACCTCTGTCACCATCAAGGAAGACTGTCACATCCTTCTGCTTGCACAGCTCTATTATGCTTCTAGGCACATGCCCGGATGCGCCGCCTATCGCTATGCAGTTCGTTATATCATTCCTTAGGAGGTTTATCACATCGGCCCGTCCCTCAACGAGTATCACCTCATCGTTCTTTGCGATATCAGGACCAGCCGGAAGCTTCTCCTCCCCATATACTCCTACTGTGCTGGATTTGACCTCAGCCTCAACTATCTCGCTTATTTCCTTGCTGTCAGGGATGGTCGTATTAAGCATCTTCTTTACAAGCTCTTTCGCCCTGTTTATGACTCTATTCCTCTTCTCGTTCCTGGTATCATCTATCTTTAGCACATTAAATGATGTTTCAAAAGGCCCAACCCTGTCTACCGCCTCTATCGCAGCAGCCAGTATGCATGTCTCCACTCTTCCTAGAGAAGAGGGCAATATCAAGGTTCCCGACGTCTTGTTCTTGTTTGTCGAAACCTCTATCTCGATACGTCCTATCTTTCCGTTCTTCTGCAGTTCCCTGAGGTCAAGGTCAGCTCCGAGCAGCCCTTCTGTCTGACCGAATACCGCCCCGATTATGTCTGGTTTCTCTACAACTCCTGAGATCTCAAATTTCGCTTCTACCATGTATTTAACTATGTCAATGTATGTCTTTGCCATCTTTACACCTAACGGATGGGCACTGCCTTAAAGGAATAGTACGCTTAAGTTTCAATTATCCGGAAATAGCTATCGCTGGATATGTTGGTAAATGAATATTTAACAAACGAGCATTTTGTATGCTTAACATATTAACACGATAACTCTGCTTAAACCTACTACCTACATCCATATATTATACATAGAAATAACTATAAAAGACTTCTCTTTATGGCCTTTGGCCTATTTCAACAGTATGGTATCAAATCTCCGGTTCAGAGCGATCGCATTCTTCTTCGTTACTGTATAACTCATCTCGTTCCGTCCCATCTCTTCGAGCCTAACAAAGAACCAGCCTGACCGTCTGACTTTCCAGGCGATGAATGTCTCCATCGATGTATTCTCTTTCCATCTCATCAAACACTCAAACTTCTCTATGTCTATGCTCAGGCTGCCCTTGTCCCATGCCTTGCACTCGAACGCGAAACCCTTTCCATTCTTGTATGATATGATATCGGGACTTACCGAATTGACCCCAGAACCAGCAGAGCGCATAACCGAATAGCCCCTCTCAAGAAACATTCCTATCAGCTCGCGTTCTGCGCTGGCGCCCTTTACATACCTGTTCAAAAAAACACCAAACAACTAAGCCCAAGAAAAGATAAATACCTGATTGTCAAACAAGTTTAGACTGTCTGCTCTGAATCAGTTCGTTGCGGCCCAGCCTGTACTTCATTTCTTCTAATATCTCCATCATTCTCTTCTCCCTCATCCGCGACACCATCAGATAAGTTTCGTCTTTAGTGCGGCGCGCAACCAGCACTACCACATCTCCGAACCTGATCCTACCAGTTCTCCCTCTCCGCTGTATATTTCTGATCGCACTGGGCACAGGTTCGTAGAATATTACCGCATCCACAAGCGGTATATCCAATCCTTCCTCTCCTATCGAGGTCGAGACAAGGACCTCAAACTTTCCGCTCCTGAACTCCGCGATTGTGGCGTTCTGTTGACTTACAGTTACTCCTTCTTTCTTGCCTATAAATGCATCCGCGCGGATTCCATTTCTCTTCAGCACCTCCGTTATCTTTTTTATGGTTGACCTATACTGTGCGAATACGATGGCGCGCTTTCCAGCAAAATCACCCTTTAGAATCTCCACAAGCATATACATCTTAGGGTGTTCCTCCCCAGCGGCTAGGGCGGCCTTCGCATCCTCTACACATTTCGATATTTCATCGTTGTTCAGTATGCTGGAAACGCCCTTGCTCTTCTTCTCGCGCGAAGCGAGCGAATCCATATAGCTGCAGAACGAAAACAATCCCTCAGTCGTAAGAAGGTCAAGTGCATGGGAGAGGTTCAGCACATACACATAATTGAACACTGCCCCGAATTTGTAGTTTTTAGCCTCTATCTTGTCTATCGTCCTTCCCATCTCAATCAGTCTCCCTTTTGGCATCAAGTCGAAACTCCTGAACTGGCTTACCCCCATTTGGTGAAGTTTTATCAGATGCCTATCTATATCTGGTTTTATCACTTCCTCTATCCTGCTTATCGTGTCTCCCTTATCAACATAAATCGTGCGCATCCTCTTCCCTTTTATGTACGGGGCGACATCCAGATCAGAATGGGTCCTGGCCTCTATCGCCCTTATTCCAAGTATATCTATCAGCTCCTTTATCTTCTTCCTGTCGCTCCCGGGAGATGCGGTAAGCCCTACTATCTGTATGCCCAAGAGCTTGCACTCTTCTGCCACATATGTATATGCATACTTGCCTATCGACCTATGGCACTCGTCGAATATCACAAGGCCTATTTTGTCCATTGATACATTCCCTGATTTGAGATCGTTTGCCATTGTCTGCGGCGTCGCAACAATCACCATAGAACTTTCCCAAAGCTGGCTGCGCTTCGCGGATTTAGTCTCGCCAGTAAGCAGCGTAACAGTTCCTTTCTCAATCTCCAAGAATGAGCTTATAGAAGAGAAATGCTGTTCGCTGAGCGGTTTGGTTGGGGCGAGGAAGACAACCTTCCTTTCTGAATAAAGGACACGCGCAGCAGCGAATACTGCAATTAGCGTCTTTCCAAGGCCGGTCGGGAGTACCACAAGGGTATTCTTGCCAGTAGCTATTGTTTTTATTATGTTCGCCTGATAGTCCCGAACCTCAAGACTCTCTGTCTTAACGAGCCTTGCATAGTCTCCGAGATCGTTCCACCTCTCAAGCATCAAAATCATTATAAAACCTCTCGGAAAGTATAAAAAGGAGCATCAACAATCACTATTGCGCCGCAATAGCTCAGTGGGAGAGCGTCCGGCTGAAGTGACAAAGCTCGGATACCGGAATGTCGCAGGTTCAAATCCTGCTTGCGGCATCAGATTTCTACGACGACAAACGGACAGCCTTTCTACTAAATTTAAAGTATACTTATTATTTAGTAAGGTTAAATATCTAAATGATTTATAATTTATATATGGGACCAAGCCATATAAAGTATACCTCAATACTATGCTGGAACCATTCCAAATAATTGGGTCTTACCGTTGCAGTTTCCACAATAATCCTGATCAGACTACTAGATTAGGAACTAGGCTTTAGGGCAAAGCCACGGCATTCCAAAACCTTAAATATGTACACACGGATAGTAATAATGGATGGCTGATACAAACTCTCAAAAAAGATATTACCCTAATCAAGAGGCAGTATTCAACACATCTAGGGTTATAGTGGATAGGGTATCCCAGATATCTGCCCGCATACTCATAGATGAGCTCCAAGAGCTCATAGACTACAAAGATGTGAGAGATAACATACCGAATGGGATCATGCTTTATGTATATACAGCAGCCTTTCTGAGTTTCTCGGCAAGAGCGATAAATGCCGAAAACATATCCAATGTGGTCAGGAGTATAGGGGTTAAACCAGACCAAAAACTGATAGATATGCTGGTAAACAACAACATACGCGGTCACCTGATTTATGTTTATGCCACATACCTGCTTCTAGCTGCAGGAATAATGCCAGAAAAGGAGACTATAAGGAAGGTCGTAGAGAGCATAGGAGAAAAAGTAGACGAAAAGGCAGCAGCAGAAACAAAATACTTAGTGGAGGCAATACAGAACATATGAAGGCCAAGGCCCAAATCAGATGTTGTCTAGGTCGTCCATCATCTTCTGCAGCTCTTTCTTTGATATCTCCCCTTTCGCGTATCTTGCCTTAAGTATCTCGCGTGCCCTTCTTCCTCTCTGATGACCATGTCCCCAACATGGCCTAAACATCCAACCAAATATCCAGAACGCAATCCAGACGAAGACCACAAATTCAAAAAGTCCCCCAAACGCGTTACCTAAGCCGAATGAGATCGTATTCCCGCTGTAGAAAAGTATCCTAAGGAATATCGCGATTCCCGCAAGTACAAAAAGCACAGCAATTCCTTTGAACAGCCAACCAATTCCGTTATTGTTGTCCATATACAATCAATTCAAATAAACATATTTATTCCTTCCCGAAGTGGAGGAAGCGATTCCCTGCTGCGCTCTTGTCCGCAGAAAGGAGTGCAACCTTGCTGTTTTTGTCATATTCTGTAAGTATGTATCCTGAACACGTGGCGACACGCTCCGCGAATTCGAGTATATCATCCTTCACCGGCATCTGATCATAGGAGAGATTCCGTTTCGGATTTCTTGCGCCTCCAACATATACAAAGCCTTTGAGCTCTACGTAGTGCGGCTTTCCCCTTTTTATCAGCTCTGCGTATCCTTCCGCATCAATCAAGTTAAGCCCTTTTATAAGAGTCAGGCGAAATACTCTTCTGGTATACATCCCCGAGAACACATTAAGAAACCTATTGAATCCTTCCCACGAAGCGTTGAGTGATTTCGGCCTTGTTATCCGCTCGTAAAGCTCTCTGTTCGGCGCCTGAACAGAGACATAAAGCTGCGTTGGCATTACCGTAAGCATTTTCAGGGCATTGAGCATGGTTCCGTTCGTGACAAGGAAAGTGCTTATCTTCCTTTTGTGGAATTCTAGGAGCAATTCGTTCATTTTCGGATAAAAGAGTGGCTCCCCGGTCAGGCTGAGGGCAACATGTGCCGGATCATTGATTTTCTCCCATCTGGATCTATCCACCTTCTTATTTCCTTTATATCCGCTTATGATGCGCCTGTGTTCCTTTATGAGCCCATCCACTATGGCTGAAGGTTCGTCCCATTCTCCAGCATTTATCTCGTTCCATTTGTATCCTTCTTCTTCAGGGATTATCCTCCAGCAGAACGAACACGATAAGTTGCAGCCAATTGCGGGTGTAGACTGTATGCATCTCCAGCTTTGAATTCCATAGAATGTATTCTTGTAGCATGCATGCCCTCCTGTCATACTGCTCTTTGTATATCCGCATATTTTTGTGGCGGAGTGTTTTCCGACAAAATGGTAGCCCTGCTTCCTCATCTTAGCCGCGAGCCCTGCAGGAACGCGCGTCATCCTCTCCATCTTAGAATCAGTCATAACGATCATTAATTATCGAGCAATATCCTTATCTTCCTTTTATAAGATTTCCAGTATGCGCTCTCTATAACAGACTTAATCGTTGAAATCTCATCAGATACGTTTCTAATCTCTTGCTGGAGGCCGCTTTTCCTCTCCATCTCAGCTGCATTTTCAAGGCTCTTTGCCGTTTCGCGATCAAGCTCAGTCTCGGCGCCGATAAACTGTCGTTCCATCTGTTCCCTATCCTTTTTCATCCTCTTTATCTCTAACGCCTCTTCAACAATGCTTGCATCGCATATCCTTGCTATATCTCCAAAAATATCCTCCTTATTTTTCAGTTCTATCTCTCCCTTCCTCACTGCATCAGCCAATGATAATAGATCCTCTCTTAATTGCCGATAAGTGTCTGCATCCGCTATCACATCTATCGGGTTCTCTATTGCATCTCCCAGCCTACTCTTTTTCCCGGTTATATGGTCGTATTTCCTTGCAGGGCGCTCAAGCGGCAGGAATAAGGTAGATATCGAACCAGAGGATTTCTCTATCGATTTTGAAATCGCAGAGAGCTCTGCACCGATTCTTCCTACTTCTTTCTTCACAGTTATTTCTATACTCCTATCATGTTCGTGCCTATCTATCTGTGTCTCTTCAGTCCTTGCATCATCCAACAATCTCTTCAGGTCGGATAGCCTAAACACGGAGTCAATGGTGCGCTTATACTCCTCATAAGAATCTTTCTCCCTTTCCAGTTCGTAATCCAACTTTGATATCGCCTTGTCAAGTTCGAGCGAGGCCTCCTTGAATCCGTCAAGATGTTTAGCATAAGCCATAAATACACCCCTGAAGGTATTGTTTGTTCTGAGTATTCTCTCCCTCTGTTCCTTTGCCATTCCTAGTATATTCACATTATTCTCGTAGGTGGTAGGGGCTGAAGGAAGATCTGTAGAACCGACAATTCCTCTCAGTGCTTTAAGATAGTTGATTTTCTGAGACTCTATCAGAGACGGATCTACCTTAGAATAATAATACTCGCGGTCTATGTCTGGCTTAACCTCACTCTTCTCGAAACTGGCGCACGCGTCAATGAACATCTTTCTCGACCTGTCTATTCTAGAACTCGCCTGTCTGCATCTCTCGGCAAAGCCTCTCATCTTGGCTTCGAAATCAGCGTTCAGTATATCTGCAAGTTCAGAAAAGCCGACATCCTTTATCTTGCCACTACCTCCAAAAATCACTTTCCCACTCCTGAAATCGAAAACGCTAGCTGTACGCCCAACAATAAATATATTTCCTAAAAAGATAATAATCTGCCTATGCTGGCCGAAACCCCAAAATCATATGGCACTTTTACCGACACATTGAGACTGTAAGCGACAAGTGCACAGATGCGCGTGACACCATAAATGTCATAGCGATAAAATACCTTTATTCGACAAGGGATGAAAACAGAAAGTATTAAAATACGGTTTGGGCAATTTATCTGCATTTGCGATCGTAGTCTAGCCTGGTAGGACATCGCCTTGCCAAGGCGGTAACCCGGGTCCAAATCCCGGCGATCGCACCTGGCGTTTACGCGAAAGCGTTTATAATTCTGTTACGATAACAAACTGTCCAGACATCATCAACGGCATGCGCGAGAAACATGTTCCTAGTCGGTGTACACCGATGCGATTCCTTTGAACGAACCGAGCTGCTGTCCTACTTCATCCCTGGAGTTAAATACCTCAATCCGTATTTTCTTGGATTCGGCAAGGTCCAAAACCTTCCTCACCTCACCGTCGCCGAGCTCGCTGTCATTGACTAATACTGTTGATGCTTCGTAATCGTTTATCGCTGCCCTTACGCCGCTGATTCCATAGTGGGACGCGCCACCTCCCAACCCTTTCAGAAATTCTTCCATGTAAACGAATTCCTTCCTTATCCTTTCTCTCCCAAGTAGCGCAGCTGTCTTCTTGCTCTTTATGACCTCATAGACGCCGGTCCGCTCTGCGTTGCTCGCATTTTCATAAACCAGATCCTTTCCTGATATAACCTTCCTGTCCTTACTTATATAGTCCTTCACATCGTCCTTTGTAAAGCCCGGACCCGCTATGACCACTATCCCAACATCTATCGAGTCTGCCTCTTCTGCTATCTCCTTATAGTATTTCTCCTGCTGTATCTTGAAGTCTTTCTGGCTCATCCTCTTGCTCAGCCCACTGTAGATCTCACGCCTGAACTTTACTCCATATCCGAGCAGCACAGCAGATAGCGCCTTTTCGTCGTCAACTACGATTATTCCGAGCCTGGGCCTTGATGTGTCTGACACAGCATCCTTTACGACCTTAAGCATGTAATCGCTCCACTCTGCCTTAGATATCTCAAGCTCGTATTTCGGAGGTATGTTTATCGTATGGTGACTCCTTAACTGTACATATTCGATCGGGTGTCCGTCCATTATCACGCCCGATATCCTAAGCCTGGATGCATCAGTATCGAACTCTGTCCTCTCAACCTTTATCGTGACAACCACATCTTTTCTCTCCGCTTTGTCTTCCTCGTTCGGCCTAAACTTGCGCTCGCTCCTGCCCTTTACAACATCTCCCGGAAATATGACTCTCTGCGCACTCCACAGATCTTCTACGGTCTCAAGCCTCACCCGTACGGTCTGCGCATCATGCTTTAAAATCCTCATATGCTCAATTCAATGAAGTTTGATTCTTTATATTCTTTTGCTGGCAGAAGCAACTGTTTATAAATACAAATCAAGAATTGAGTATATGTCGGTTTTCGCGTCATTGGCAATAATTGCAGTAAAATTGGTAGAGGAATACGGATATCCGATGCTCTTCCTCCTTATGTTCCTAGAGAGCTCCAGCGTTCCTTTCCCAAGCGAAGTGATAATGCCGCTTGCAGGTCTACTAGCGGCGCGCAGTGTGCTCCATTTCTGGCCTGCCTTCATAGTTACCCTAGTGGGAAGCGCGTTAGGCATAGCGCTCGACTATTACATCGGTTTTATACTTGGAAAGGATGTGATCTACAGACACCTGCATTTCTTCCACCTGAAAAAGAAGACTATAGAGCATTTTGATGAGTGGTTCAATAGGAACGCTGTGGCGGCAGTATTCTTCTCAAGACTTCTTCCAGTGGTCAGGACCGTCATGAGCTTCCCGGCAGGATTTGCGAGGATGCCTCAATGGAAGTTCTTCCTGTATTCTGTCAGTGCTGCAGCAATCTGGGATATGGTCCTGATGCTCTTCGGCTTCTACGCATTCAGCACCAACAGCGCCGTCATATGGATGGGGGCGATAGGCGCATTTGCAATCGCACTTTTCGTGGTGTATAAAGTAGGCATGCGCAAATTACGGCGTGGATGACCTCCTCTGCCTTTTTACGTACTGTGCCACAGGCAGGACAAATATAAACTTTGTCCCCTTTCCCAGTTCAGATTCCACGCTT
>JAJYTZ010000019.1 GCA_021792775.1 Microcaldota archaeon | reverse complement strand
CGATCTCCCCAGTCGGCCATTCCCTTCCAGAATCCCTTATGCCTCTTTGCAAGGGAGTTTATTGTCTTTATCCCCCTTTTGCTCCCAAGCAGGTATATACCATAACTTCCCTCCACTCCAAGGGCACGGCGTATCGCGCCGCCGACAAACGCGAGAGAAAGAAGGGCGATCGCAACCCTGTATAATATGCCAACCGTACCGCTTTCGTATATCAGGTAAAGGAAGAGAAATTCAACCACAGCAAGCGCTAGAGAGAGCGCCTTTGCACTTTTGGGACCTAACTTTTTGCCTTTCATGAAAAACCAGAGTTCGACTTTATCGATTTTTATTTATCCAATCACTATTTATAAACTTTTAGTGGTATAATAAAAAGGTGTTTGAATGAAAGGAGGGAACAAATCCGGTCTTACTACGGTAGCCATGCTAATGGGGATAATCATACTGCTTGCGGACTTATACTGGATAGCAACAGGCTATTTCAGCGCATTATGGGTTGCGCTCGGAGTCATAATACTTGTCGCTGATTTGGTATGGCTGTTCGTAGATTACAAGCTTTCAAGGTAACTGTAATTACAAGAATGGTGAAGGGTGAGTAAAGTATGGAGGAGTGTGAGCTATGCGGAAGGGGAATGGAGATAGTGCATATAATCAGCCTGGAAGGGGCTGAGCTCAGGGTATGTGCGAAATGCTCGGAGGGAAAAAGAGTAGTATACAAGGAGAACCCATTCCAAAAGGAACAGAAAACGGAGGGAAGAAGGCAAGATGCGAAGGAGGAGAAGGAGCTCGTTGTTGATTACGGCGCAAGGATAAGGGAGGCAAGGGAGAAGCTGAAGATTCCTGTTAAGGTATTGGCGGAGATGATTAACGAGAAGGAGCACTTCCTGTCAAGAGTCGAGAGCCAAAAGACGACTCCGCCTGATGTGCTTGTCAGAAAGCTTGAGCGCACCCTTAATATAAAATTGAAGGAGGAAGAGTAGTGGTCTGATGGCTGTAGACCTGAGCAAACTTGCGCTCCGCAACAAGATAGAGATAAGAGAGCTCAACGGGAAGAGGATCGCGATAGACGCATACAATGTGCTGTACCAGTTCATCTCCATAATAAGGCAGCCGGACGGCACACCTCTGCACGATTCGCATGGAGAGGTGACAAGCCATCTGTCGGGAATATTCTACAGAACGATAGAGATGATGGAGAATGGAATAGAACCCATATACGTATTCGACGGAATACCATCAAAACTAAAGGAGAGAACAATAAGCGCCAGAATAAAGAGAAGGGAGGAGGCTTATCAAGAATGGCAGAGGGCAAAGAGCGAGGGAAGGATTGAGGAGGCGAGGAGTTATGCGGAGCAGAGCGCGCGGGTAGACAAGAGAATAGTGGGCAGCGCAAAGGAGCTTCTCGACCTGATGGGCGTGCCCCACATAACAGCGCCGAGCGAAGGTGAGGCGCAGGCAAGCGTGATGTGCAGAGATGGCGCAGTACACGCGGCGGCGAGCCAGGATTACGACACGTTGCTGTTCGGTGCAAGCACAGTGATAAGAAATCTCACTCTGTCGGGAAGGAGGAAACTGCCAAAGAAGAACGTGTACGTTGATGTATCGACCGAGATGGTGGTGCTTAAGGAGACTCTAGATAATCTGGGGATAGATCTGAAGAGGCTTATCTGGATAGGGTTGATGCTTGGGTCAGACTTCAATGCAGGGATAAAAGGAATAGGCCCGAAGACATCCCTTAAAATAGTAAGGGAGGTAGGATCTATCGGAGAATTGGAGCAGCATCTGAAGAAGAGGTATGGCGCTGAATTCGAATCAGATCCAAGGGAAGTAGAAGAGCTTTTCACAAACCCGGAAGTTAAGAGGATGGAGCAGAAGGATGTTGAGAGCATGTTTACAGCTGCCCCGAATGTCGGAGATCTTATCAAATTCATGTGCGAGAAGCACGATTTTGGCAAAGAGAGGATAGCGAAGTTCGCAGAGCGGCTTGAGAAGCGAAGCTCATCGAAGAGGCAGAAGGGCATAGATTCTTGGATGTAGGCCTTAAGATTAAGATAAAAAGGAAACGAGACGATGCGATGCTGTTCATGCTTATAGATATGGATTACTTTTTTGCCGCCTGCGAAGAGCTCAAGCGCCCGGAGCTGAAGAACAAGCCCTTTGTGGTTGGCACATCGCCAGAGAGCCAGAAGGAATTCGGGGTGGTCCAAACATCAAACTATGTGGCAAGGAAGTTCGGGATAAAGAGCGGGATGCCTGTGACAAAGGCGCTCCCATTATGCAAGGAGCTCATATACATCGAATCTCACGACGACTATTACGAGAGCATATCGGAAAGGATAATGGACATACTGCGCTCTTATTCGCTGCCGATGGAAATCATGAGCATAGATGAGTGCGCAATAGAGCTGGGAGAGATAAGCACAGACGAAGCGGTAAGGTTGGGAAATGCAATAAAGGAAAGGATAAAGGGGAAGATAGGGCTGCCTTGCACAATAGGCATATCCTCATCAAAGATATACTCGAAAATGGTGTGCGACGAGGCGAAGCCGGATGGAGTAAAAGCGGTGCCGGCAGATCAGATCAGAGAATTCATTAAGGACAAAGAGGTATCAAAGATACCGGGAATAGGTCCAAAGGCGGCAGCGCAGCTTGAAGGTATTGGAATAGCAAGGATAAGGGAGATAGCGGACAAGAGCCCGATGCTCCTTATGGAAAAGATGGGGTCGTTGGGAACATTCGTATATAATGTGGCAAGAGGGACGGATGAATCAGGAATCCAGCATAGCGACCAACTATCTATCGGAAGAGAGACAACACTGATATCGGGAGCGGGCACGGAATCGATTGATGCAGCGATTGAAAGGCTGGCAGAGCAGACAGTATCAGAGGTGGAGAGAAGGAAGATGATGTTCAAGGGAATATCGGCAAAAGTGAGATACTCCGATTTCAGCGAAAAGATAAGGAGCGCAAACCTCAAGAATTACACCGCCTCAAAGGAGATACTGGTCAGAAAGTCAAAGGAATTGATTGCAGATCTCATAAAAGGAAAACAGGTCAGAAAGGTGGGGGTGCGTGTATACGCGCTTACTGACGCATCGGGACAAAATAAGCTCTTTTACTGAAGCTATTTGTTCTGAAGGTATTCTCTTACCTTCAATGCGCACATCGTGCCAGTGCCGGCAGCCGTGACTGCCTGCCTATATATCGGGTCGGCAACATCTCCTCCCACAAAGACGCCTTCGATGTCTGTCTCAACAGCGTTCTTTACCACAATATATCCCCTCTCATCAAGTTTCAGCTTTCCTTTAAGAATATCGGCGTTGGGTTTGTGGCCTATTGCTACAAATAAGCCATCTGTCTTTAACTCGTGCGTTTCACCGCTTTTAAGATTCTTTATCTTAACCCCATTAACCTTGCTGTTGCCGAGAATCTCTTCAACCGCAGAATCCCAGATCACCTTTATCTTAGGGTTTGAGAGTACCTTATCCTGCATTATTTTGCTGGCTCTGAACTCGTTCCTTCTGTGCACCACAGTCACAGAGTTAGCAAATTTTGTGAGGAAGAGAGAATCCTCCATAGCAGTGTCTCCGCCTCCGACCACGACAACATCCTTTCCTTTGAAGAATGGACCGTCGCATGTGGCGCAGCTGCTCACTCCCTTCCCGACAAATCTCTTCTCAGAATCTATGCCAAGCCACATCGAATCTGCACCTGTAGCTATTATTAGCGTCTGAGTTTCATATACGGTATTTCCGGCAGAGACCTTGAACGGCCTCACGCTCAAAACAAGGTCGGCGGCATTCTCATGGACGAACCGGGCGCCTTGCTGTTCGGCCTGTTTTCTCATCATATCTATAAGTTCAGGTCCGTCGATTCCGTCAGGAAAACCAGGATAGTTTTCAACCTTGGTGGTAAGCAGAAGCTGTCCGCCCTCGGTAGCGCCGGAAATGACTAAAGGGTTAAATCCCTCTCTTGCGGTATATATGGCAGCACTCAGACCTGCAGGTCCAGAACCTATTATTATCACGTTCTCAGTCATGAAATCAGGTAATTTACACACCTCAAGTATAAAGACTTTGTTAAAGCTAGCCGGAAGACGGTCGCAAATCTGCACTATGGTTGGAGGGTGAGGCGGCAATAAGCATATAAACTTTAAAAGAAGATAAAATTGGCGATGTGGTGCTGGAGTGGATGGATAAGAAGCTATCTCTTGATAGAAAGGAAAAAGGTTCTAACATAGACTTTGTCTCTCATGCTCATTCAGATCACATAGGGGCAGCAAAGTCCTCAGAGTCTATACTCATGAGCGATCAGACAGCAAGTCTACTTAAGGCTGCATACAGGATAGAAACAGAAGGAAGGCGTTTCCCACCACAGCAGCACTTACGCATGATAGATTCGGGACACATGCTTGGCGCAAAGCAGCTTGTCATAGAAAAGGACGGAGAAAGGATAATATATACGGGAGACTTTCAGATGGACAGGTCAAGGTCTGCACCGAGGATAGCAATAGAAAATGCAGACACGCTGATAATGGATTCGACTTATCCATACACCAATGTTTCGTTCGGGCCGAGAGAGGAAGAGGAGCGGAAGATGCAGAGGTGGGTCGAAACAACCAGGGAGAAAGGGATAGTCCTGTTCGGTGCGTATGTAATGGGAAAAGCGCAGGAAATAATAAAGATACTTAATGAGGTAGGCATAGTGCCGGTAGTAAGCAAGAAGATAAGCCGGATATCAGAGGTGTATAGAGAATATGGCGTAAAGCTCGATTACCTATCGATGTATGACAATCTTGAGGAATGCGAGAGAGAATTGGGAGAAAATTTTATCGGGATAACAGATAACGCCTCAATGAGGAGAATACCGCTTCAGCTTTCAAAGGTACACGAAAAAAGGGTCTACACAGCAGTTGCGACCGGTTTTTCGAAGATATTTAGGTTTTACACCGATGCACAATTCTGCATAAGCGACCACGCGGATGTGAAGCAGAGCATGGATTATATAAACGCTTCGGGAGCGAAGAGGGTATTTACCTATGGCAATGGGAGGGAGAAGTTAGCGCAAGTGATACAGAAAAATGGAATTGCGGCAGATGCGTTCACATGAAACAAGAGGAAGGAGTTATACGCATATTTTTATACCTTGATTCGTCATATCCATCATGATGCCGATGCAACAGCGCAGTAACAAAGCGAACGCCACTTCGTCGCGATTTCCTAGAGAGAGAGAGAGATAAATAAATCCATTCGGAAAGGGTTTAGTCAGAAACTAATTCTTAAACCATCCGTGTCTGCGACAGAGCATCGAAAACCTTTTAGGAAAACAGGTTATCTAAAATGCCAGTCGGCAATGGAGTATCTAATGACCTACGGGTGGGCCATCCTTATCATCGCGATAGTGCTGGTAGCGCTCTTCTCCCTCAACCTCTTCAACCCTTACACGTTCGCACCGAAGGCAACCGCTGGCAACTGCAAGATACTTAGGCCGAACGGGCCTAGTAGCAACATCTTCGTGTCGGAGGTCGGATTATGCAACAACGAGATACCGCAGTATGTAGCGAGTTTCAACGGAACTAGTTATATAAATCTTGGAAGTGGTAGTACGTTGACTTCCATTACTACAAACATGACTATAACTATGTGGATAAAACTTTCTTCGAGCACCATCAGCACTAAGAATATTCTTTCTTCGGCAGGCATTAATTGCAACGGCGATTATCAAATAACCCTTAACACGCCTTCTGCAATCGTGTTCGGCAAGTGTGGTGTTGGGGACGCATACGTAGGCCAGTCCGCTATAGGCACATGGTATTTTATTGTTGGTGGGTATAACGACATTGTAGTGTACCAATATGTCGATTCATCATATGGGGCTTTTAACTATCCAAGCAATACATTCGACGGGGCAGGTCCGTGGTACCTAGGCAACGGTCCACAATCATCAAACATAATCGGACAAATTACAAATGTGCAACTGTACAACACCTCTCTATCTCAACCTGAGATCACAGCACTTTACCATGAAGGAATAGGTGGCGCACCTGTAGATATCCAAAACCTTGTTGGATGGTGGCCACTGGATGGTAATTCCAACGACTACAGCGGAAACGGAAACAACGGCGTTCCTACCAACGTGGTATATACCTCTAACTGGGAGAACGGATACACAACGCCATAATCGCATTGCGGTTCCCCCAAAACAGGCTCAAGCTTTTATATACGTTTCCTCACAATAAAACAAGTTGTGATGCTAATGGCAGTGCCCAATCCTTCAATAAACAAGAAGGAATATATTATAACGCAGATAGTCCACGAAACTCCCGACGTTGATATATTTTATATTACGCCCCTTGACAACCAGCCCCTAAACTTCGATCCTGGCATGTTCGTGATGCTGACTTACGTGTCAACAGAACCAAAAGTCGAGATAACCAGAGCCTTCTCTATCGGCTCTTCCCCCACCACCCCAGTATTGGATTTTTATATACACATGATTCACGGACAGCTAACATCGAAGCTAGAGAACTCCAAAATCGGAGACAAGCTCTTGGTAACAGGGCCGTATGGCCAGTTCAGGTTCATTCCATCCGAAGATAAGAAGGTTCTCTTCATAGCAGGCGGAACCGGTCTTGCGCCTATGATGTCTATGCTCAAGCAGATAAATGACCAATCAACAGGGACTGATGTTGTGATGTTCTACAGCGTAAGATATCCAAATGAGATAATAAGGAAGGATGAGCTCAAAGAACTCGAATCCAAGATAAAACTTAAGAACATAATAACAGTTACCAGAGAGAGCGACCTTCCATGGAATGGGGAGCGCGGCCGCATCAACAGTGAGATGATAAGGAAGCACTGTGAGGACTGCAGAGAGCGCACTGTCTACATCTGCGGACCTCTTGAATTCGTAAAGGCGATGAAACAGGCAACGCAGGAGCTTGGTATAAACAACGTAAAGGTAAAGGCGGATGTCTGGGGATAGAAATAGATCAACCGCAATCGATATACACTACAAGATGTGCTGCCAACCTAAATTCTCCCAAGTCTCGTCTCTAATTCTTCTATGCTTAGCTTCGTTGTGAGTATTGGTATCTTCTCTATCTGGGCTATCTTTATCGCAAGCTTATCCACATTCACTATGCCCTGGATCAGGACAAGCTTCGGCTTTATGGGTGCCACTCTTATGACTATCATCGGAGACCTGCCTGTAGATACATTCTCGAATATGAAAACCCTCTCGGTAGTCGAGCCGAACAGCTTCGGATACTCTGAAGGCATCATATCCAGTATTACCCTAAGGCTGTCTACCTTGGTGTAGCCGAAGATCTTTATATTGTCAAGGTATGTATGTCCAGCAACTGCCTTTCCTTCTACTATTCTGAGCAGATCCACCCCTGACAGCGGCGCAACAAAGTCGTGCACCACATATATCGGTTTGTCGTTTTTCTGCTCTGTTGAGAACTTAGAAAGGTTCTGCAGTATGGTACCTCCTCTCTCCCCATCCATCTTTATCAGCGCATTAACGAATCTCCTTATCACTCCAACGCCCGGGCTCAGCCTTCTGCTGCTCTCATAGTCGCTTATCGTGGAGGTCGATATCTTTATCTCCTTTGACAAATCAACCTGTGATATCCCAAAGAGCTCCCTCCATTTTTTCATTACGCTTCCCGGATTCTCAGATACCGCAATCTCTCCAGCGATTCTCTCTGCTATCTCGTTAGAAGCCATATTCTCATCTCCCTCTCCTTCTCCTCTTCTTTCTAATAGTATTTGCCACATTGCCCTTTTTAACGGTGCGCCTCTTCCGCTTCTTTGGTGTTCTGCCAACCTCAGTCTTGTTGCGTTTCACTGTTTCATACAGCCTGTCTATCTCCTCTTCCGACATGCCTTTCTTTACCTGGCTTGTATCTCCTCCCTTGCCTCTCCTTCTTATAAAACCATACGCCACTATCACAATCCCGAATATCAGGAATACGCCGCCTGCCACCCCCACCAGCTTCTCTGATGTTACTGCTCCGACAAATTTCTGATACTTTGCAATATCGCTCTGATTATGATAAAAATTCTGCAGGTATACAATCCCTAAAGATATGCTGTTTGAGGCGGAGGCGCTTCCGTTAGTATTGTCCGCTATCAAATAATAGATTCCGTTCTTTGGAGGTTGTGTCTGGTTCTTGGCATACTCGTATCTCAAACCTTGCTGGTAAGAGGCAGGAAATGATGAGTTAGTCGCATTTCTATATATCTGCAGCATTCCCTTGCCTTCCAGAGACTCTGCGTTGGCGTACTTTGATGTGGAATTGCTGTTCTCAAAGAGCCCGTATGCGCTGCTGTTCATCAGGTAAAAGTTGATATTCCCGGAAGCGTGCGCCAGAAAGTAGAAACTGGTTCCATTGGAGTAATTGAAAGCCATTGTGTATGTGCCATGCGGTTTTACCGTTGCATTAAGGCTGCTTGTCAGGTTCACAGCGGAATTGTATACCTGTCCAGAACCGACAAACAAGCCGTAAAGGACAAGAGCTATGGCTATAAGTATGATCGCAAGCCCTATCGCTGTTATCCGCCTCATCATATCTATAAGACTTACCGGGAAACTAATATAAATCATCGGTGCAGAATGGATTACGGTGTTTTGCTGAAGATGCAACAAAAACAGAAGTCGGAAGACGCTGCCCCAGCCCCAAAGCGTAAAGGGCTTGAAGGCATTATCAACAGCATCGATAAGGACCAGCGAAGGAAAATCACACTGATCATATTCTCGGCATTGGTCATTCTGGCTGCCGTGTCGATTATTATAAGGGCGGTGTCAAATCACGGCTCAGTCGGTTCATGCGGATCAATTCTTTATTCGACCCAGAAATACGATTGTTTTGAACAGCTTGCGATCTCCCGCAGCAATGTCAGCATATGTTCCTACCTTCCCGATAACCAGGTACAGGGCTGTGTGGACCAGATCGCATTGAGAGGTGCAGGACTGCCAGCATGCAAAGCTACGGGCAATATATCGGTAGCCAACCAATGTATATACAACGTAAGCGCATCCACTAACCACACCTCATACTGCACACAGATATCGAACCAGAGCCTTATGTCAGGATGTATATATCATGCCGCAACTTCAGGGTATCTCAGTAGCGAATCCTACTGCGCAGAGATAGCAAACTCAAGCGAGAGTTCCTACTGCAGCATCATATACAAGTATGACACTGCGCAGAGGCAGAGGAACGCAACTTACTGCAACGCGCTTCCAGGCACGGCATATAGCGGCCTCCCCGCCTCAACGCTTATTGGGAGCTATCCTAAACTATCTAATCTCTCCTTTATAGAAGCGGTGGCGTTTTCTAATTTAACCTACAATCAGCTGTGCCGCTATAGTGTATCATACCTATCTGGCAGCACAGCCAATACCTCTATCATCGCACGGCCGAACGCCACAAACACAGCAAATCTAAGCGCCATATGCTCAGGTGCAAACAGCACAATAAGGTCGTCAGCAACATGCTACTTCACAGATTTGATAGACAATGCATCAGCCTCAAATAATCCAAAGGCATGCCTGGCGGCAAACAATACAAATTATGCTAATCTCTGTGTGTTCCTTGTGGCATACAAATACCATAATTCAACTGATTGCGGGTATGCTACCGATAACTCCATAAGGAGCATATGTATATCTAATACGACAAGTTCCAATACGACAAGTTGAATGGAAAGTTGAGTTGTAGACTATGGCAAAGACGGAAGGTATCGTTACATCAATCAGAGAGCTCAGCAACTCCAACTGCGCATACTGGATAACTCTAATTGGCGCAGATCGTACGGTAAGGATAAGAAGCTCTACAAAACTGCAGCTTATGGAGAAGGTGGAGCTGGAGATAGACAGCGAAGAAGAGGATAAGAGATACGATGTGGTATCATTAGGGATCGCATCCCAATCCGAATACACCGCCGCCCAAACCTCAATCCTGCGCTTTTTGGAAATACGCGTTCCTACCGTTCCTGATATAGGGGCCGGGAATCCGATGGCTGACGAACTGGTTAGCCAAATAATGGACGCAGCGTCAAGGCTCGCAAAGAACATAGTATCGGGCGCCCCAATATCGGTGCATTTCCATTCTGATGGGGATGGCTCCACAGGGGCGATTGGGTTGTACCGAGGGTTTAAGGCCGCAGAGCAGGCGGCTCACTCTGAACACAGAGCGATAAAGTGGGACGCGGTCCGCGGCGTTGCATATAATGAAGAGAGCCTCTACTCGGATGAACTGTTTTTCAAAAGCTTCTCAAGCGCAGAGCGGCCCATAACCATAATAACGGATTTCGGGAGCACTTCTGACAGCAACAGCGCTTCAAGGAGACTGGGCCGATTATCCGATATAATATGGATAGACCATCATCCTACAGACAAAGGTTTCGAGAAACCAGCAACACATTACATAAATCCATGGGACCACAATGGGGATTCGAGCCTTACGGCTGGGCTCATAACATGCATGCTTGCAAGTTCGCTCGGTGCGGTGGGTCTGGAGGAGATAATGCTCGTCTCACTCTTAAGCGATCACAGCAGCCTTGCAAAGCCTAACAAAGAGAAAGAAGATATTGCGGCTGTCTTAGACGCTATAAACATACACAATCCGGACAGGCTTCCAACAACCCCGCAGTATATGGAATCTATCCTTTCAGACAAAGAGAAGTTTGCCTATGTGCTGTCTGAATCAAGGGAACAGATGGCATCCGCAATATCTATCGGCCTAAAGAAGGGAAGAATGCTCAAAAGCAACAAGGGCTTTATGATCTTTGTATTAGACTTCGAGAAAGTAGCTAAAATGAGATTCAGCTACATAAAGATGGGGAAGTACACATCAGAGCTTCATTCTGCAATAGAGAGCGATGGCAATCCTTCCATAACTGTTGTGTACCACAAGAGATACATATCAGCCAGGGCAAGCAAAAGCATAGCGTCCACCTCGATCCTTCTAGATACTATAAGGAAAATGTCTGAAAATGGGGAAGTGGAAAACGGCGGAGGGCACAACGAGGCGGCGAGTATGCGCCTTTTGGACAGCGATGCTGAAGTGGCGACCAAGAAGTTTGTTTCTTACCTAGGAGGCGCATTCTAAAACGCGTACCTGAAAGAAGAAGCTATGATTTCGACCTCCTTATCAGAGAGCTCAAAATGCTTTTCGAAGAATCCATAAACCTCATCCTTATCGATCCCCCCATCTGCCGCCCTTCTTATCATTCTGGAAAGCACCGGTATGTAATCGCTCATTATGTATCTTGAGCTTGAATGTATCCTTCTCTTGAGCTTATTTGCTATTGCATACATGGCCGACCTGTCTCCCTTGTTTCCGCTCATCTCTTTTACCACCTTCGGAAACGAGTATCTCTTCGAGGTGGTGCAGCCTCTCTCTTTCGATATGGAGACACCGGCAGACATCAGGGCGTTCATATACCTCCAATATGTATAATATCCGGATCTCGAGGCTCTTGATGAGTACACAGTAGAAGCAGCCAGCATCTCATATGCCCTAGATATCGAGCGGTTATCTGCATATCTGTTTGGTATGTTCTCGTCTATCCAGTTTGTAAGCATGCTGTTGTCCACATCCGAGTACATCACCGCCCTCATCGGAGCGCCTATCGTGTGCGACAAAAATATCCTGTCAAGCGTGGTGAATATATCGCTCTTCTTGTCTCTGATTCCTATCACATCAACGTCCTCGTCAGGCGCATCTGCCATCACATAGAGGTCGTTTATTCCGCTTCTGACGTCGCCATCGCACACCTTCGCTATCCATGCGATAGTCCTCTCCGAAACTCTTATCCCGGAGTTCTCCGACATCCTTCCAAGGAGCCTGGATATATCTGCCTGTCCAGGCTTTTTGAATGCGACAGGAGTAGTTTTATTCCTCAGAAAAGTTAACCTCTGGTCCCACATGTCATTGGCAATGAAAACTATCGGCACACGCGGCTCCTTTATCATAGAGAGTATGATTGAAGAGGCGCCTTTGTCATGGCGCCCGCTAAGCTCATCTATCTCGTCTAAAAGGATAAGATTTCCACTGCCAAATATGGGTCTTGTTCCTAGTGCAGGTTGTACCCTTTCAGTTATCTTCTTGCTGTCCCTGTAGTCGCTGGCATTCAGCTCTACCAGGTTCATGGACTCCTCCTTCGCTATAAGGCGTATCGTGGTGCTCTTCCCTGTACCTGTCGGCCCATAGACAATCAATGGCTTTTTACTTCCGCCTCTCCAAAAGTCCCTAACGAAGTTCCTAATCGCTGAGACTGCATCGTCATTCCCTACAATCTGTTTAGAGGAATCCAACCTGTACATCTCATCTATCTGCAAAACTATCCCTCGTACTAAATCAGAAAAGGTTTCGGATGCAATGGTTATAAACCCAATCCCTTCAAGAGATTGCATCACCGATGAGGATTTAAATCATTCTGTTAAAGAATGTATTGAAAGGTGCTAAAATATGGTAGATAAGAAGCGGATATCCGCCCCCAAACATCTTGCGCTTATACCAGACGGAAATCGCAGATGGTCAAAATCACACAGTCTTAGCTTATCTATGGGATACGATCTAGGGATAAAGAAATTTGTGGATTTCAGCATATGGCTAAAGGACTTCGGCGCATCAACTGTCACAGTATGGGCGTTGTCTACCGAGAACATAAAGAACCGGAGCAAAAGCGAGCTTTCAGTACTGTACGGACTCTACAGGAAGGCCTCTTACGACAACAAAATCATATCAAAATTAGAGAAGAATGACACGAGGGTTATCGTAACCGGGGAGTTGGATCAGATACCAAAACCAGTAAGGAAGGCGCTTGAACATATCGAAAAGATAACCTCCAAACACAAATCCTTCACTATAAACCTGCTTATCGCCTACGGAGGAAAAGATGACATACTGCACGCTGTAAAGAACCTGATAAAAGCCAAGGCTGCGAACAAGATAAAGGAGATAAATGAGAGCATAATCGGAAAATACATGATAACCTCCGCAATTCCTAACCCGGATCTGATAATAAGGACTTCTGGAGAACTTAGGACATCAGGCTTTCTGCCTTGGCAGTCTTCCTACTCAGAATTCTACTTCAGCAAGAAATACTGGCCAGATTTTAGCATAAAGGATCTTAAGACCGCAATTAAGGATTATACCTATAGGCAGAGAAGGTACGGCAAGTAAACGGGAATCCGATGGCCGATATACCACTGAGCAACATAAGCCTTTTCTCGAGATGGAGAAACCTTCCAAGTACGGAACTACAATCGATCATACTTCTGGCGTTAAGTATACTGGTTGGCATAGGCTCAGTTGCTGTGCTGCACTATCGCACCAGCATAGGCATAGAGAGCGTGCTGGTAGAAGGCGCCACAATAGGGATAATAGGGATAACGATCCCGCCTATGCTTACAGTCATAACAATAAAGACCCTGCAGAGGCGGGTATTATCCAAATACATAATAGCGATAGCATCGTTCGCTACATTCTGTTACGGAGTGCTGTTCGTACTGGCGTCGTCCATATTTGCGATAACCGGCTCATACGTATATCTTTTTTCGATAATACTTGTGTCTGATGCGGGCATCTTCCTGCTTTGGTTCTTCATAAGCAAAATATTTCTGAATCAGAGGGCAAAGGCGGTCCCGTTCGCGCTGATACAACCCACGCTGAATACCCTATTCCTGATTCCCGCCGCAAAGATACTCGTACAGAAGACAATACCGCTCAGCACGATATTCATAAAACTGTACGCGGGCATCCTCATATTCGTAATGGTTGGCTACATCGTGGCATATCTCGTCGATTCACCAATCAAGAAAGGGCTGGGAATAAGCGGCATAGATATACTCTCCCAAGTCCTGCAGAACTGGGTATTCGAGACTAACGTGAAGCTATCCAGTACAAAAAGGATCGAGGTGGATGTAGATACCGCGGCAATTGCGTTCAAACGCAAGGATGGAACCAATAAGTCAATAATGTTTGTCCCAAAGATACACTACGGACTCCTTGGCACTATAGGGAGCAGCGATTTTCCAAGGGCCCTGGAGAAACATGCCATCTTGAGATACAAGTCACAGGCCTTTATAATGCACTCCACGGTAACAGAGGAGCGTAACGCCTTCTCCAGCGACCAGTTCTTCCAGATAAAGAACGCGATGGACAACTGCATCTCCAAGCCAGTAAGGCTTAATGAAGGGATAGCGGTATATGAGAGTTCATACAAGGAATGTACTGTAAAGCTCCTTAGATTTGGTAACGCCGCTCTGGTCACGCTCACAAGAGCGCCGCACGTAACGGAAGACATAACATACGAAGCAGGAACTATACTCCAAAAGGAGCTTGAGAAGATAGTACCGTTTCCGATATTGGTAGATGCCCACAACTCAAGGCAGGAATCGGCTAACGAGCGGGAACTTGCAGGGATAAACACCAAATCGAAAGAGCTCGGCTACTACATTCAGGCGGTAAAAGGGATAAAAAAGCCTACTGCTTCATCCTCACGGATAAGAATCGGCACATCAAGTTTGGATGCATATACAGAATTGGGCAGGCCAAAGGATATGGCCCAGGGTATGATGAACCTCATAATATTCGAGGTAAATCGCAAGAAGTTCTGCATGCTTCAGTTCAATGCAAACAATTTGCTGCCCAAACTAAGGGATTCGATAAGGGCTCTTATAATGGAAAAATATGGGATTGAGGCAGAAGTGTATACTACTGATACCCACGCTGTCAATTCGCTCCAGAATATGGCAGAGAACATGCTGGGCAACTATACAAGATACAAGAGCCTAAAACCGAGCATAGAAAAGGCAGTGGAAAGCGCAAAGAATAATATGGAGGAAGTGTTTCCTTATTATGGAGAATATACGGTAAAAAGGTTCAGGATATGGGGGCTTGACAGGGACTCGCTAGTTAACGTCATGAAATCAATGCTCTCGTTAACCAAGATACTAGTACCCCTTACGATAATTCTGGGTTTCTTCTTTGCGGCATTGGTAGTAGCACTCATCTAGGTGTAAACATGTACGCGGTATCACAGGCTTGGCTGTTCTCTGCGTTCTTAGCTGTGTTTGCCATCCTACTCTATTATTCATACCTCTGCTCGCTCAAGATGCGCCTCCACAAGCGCAACAGCGTTGCGAAATATATCCCTCTGCTATCATTCGCAGCGTCCTTGGTGTACTTCGCTGCAGTTGGGTTGCCGTTGGTATACGTTGCGCTATTGGGATTTGGAGCCATGTTCGCCTCATTAATAGGCTCTTACACTTCAAAGGGTTCCTATACCTATTCATCGATAGCGCTTGTTGCCGCAATAATGCTCTTCCTAACAGACAACGGTGCAATGCCTGTCCATCTTCTCCAGGCATTCGGCATCGGAATAATTCCGATGCTGGTATACTTCGGCCATGCGATGAGCAAGGGAGTTACAAAAAGCAGAAAGAGCGAACATGTGGAGATAGTAAGGGACATTACCCAGATAATAATCGGGATAATAGCGATAGGGATAGTTGCGTTAGTCGGCGCTTATGTACAATACCTATTCTGGATCTCCCTGCTCATATTTGTAAGCATAATATCGACTTCAAGATATCTGGAGAGCAGGATAAGCAGGGTTCTTATGGGGATAGAAAAACCTTATGCAAGATACGGAAACGGCGGACTTCTGCTCGTGGCCGGAAGCCTTCTCATCGTAGGATTCATACCCAAATCAAATTACCTCCTTTTTTTCCTATCGCTGATACTCTTTGCCGATCCGCTGGCCACGCTGGTAGGCCTGACCGCAAAAGGACCGAAGCTATTCTACAGCAAGAGCAAGAGAGTGTCGGGCACTCTTGCATTCTTCATATTTGGGAGCATTATCGGATATATTCTGATAGGGGCATACGCCATACCTATTTCCATGGTCGTGGCAATAGCTGAGAGCTCATCAGGAGCGCTTGATGACAATGTGCTTATAGCGGTACTTTCTATAGCTCTATATTACCTCATTGCATGAGATAGGTATGTAAAGGCGCAGTGGACCGCAGTGCAGTTAGGCTTTAGCTCAGATTCCGCATTTCTCTATTATTTTGAGGAACGCCCTCTTATTCGAAGAGTCATTCCCATCCTCATTTACCGGAGTCTCCATAACGAAACATCCCTGCCTGAACCTTTTCTCAGAAAAGAAATTCTCAAATCCTTTCTCGCCTATGAACCCCTTTCCTATATGCCAATGCCTATCTTTCGTGCTTCCGAGGTCGAACTTCGAATCGTTGAGATGTACAAGCTTGAGTTTATCCATCCCTATCCTATCGTCTATCTCATCCACCATTGCCTTAAGCGAGCCCTTATCCCGTATGTCGTATCCCGCGGCGAAGGCATGGCACGTATCAAGGCATATGCCAATGTTCTTTGTACCGATTCCATTAACAATCGTAGCTATCTCACTGAATTTAGCACCAACGTTATTCGTATAACCAGAGGTATTCTCAAATAAAATCGTAAGCTTACCAAGGTCTTTTGAGACAGAGTCTATTGCCCTTATTATGTTCCGCGCCCCGAACTCGAACCCCTCCCCCAAATGAGAGCCAAGGTGCAGCACCAAATATCTCACGTTAAGCTCGTTACAGTTATCTATGTTGGCTCGTAGCATCTCTATGCTCTTATCAAACACATCCTTATTCGGGGAAGCGAGGTTGCAGAGATACGGGATGTGCGAGAAAGGCACGGTATCATACTTTCTGAGGTAGTCGGAGAACAGCGCCGCATCGTCCTTATCTGGCTTGTTCTGTTTCCAGCTTCTGCTGCTTGCGGTAAACAACTGAAATGCTCCGAACCCATTCTCTCCCGCCTCAAGCGCTGAGTTTGATATACCTCCAGAAATCGACATATGGAATCCGTATCTTATCAAAGTCACACCAAGAGGCGCAATGAATGCCGCTAATCAGAGATGTTTAACCCCATTTAAAAACCTTCCTTATAAACACTATATACTTCTCTTGATGGGTGTGGTATTGTGGTTAAAAAGTGTTTCAGCCTTTACGATATAGAAGAGTTTTTGAAGGAGGCTGGGGCAGAATCGTTTAACGAAAAAGCGGTATTCTCATTAAAAAAAGAGCTAGAAGAGCTCACAAAGGAAATTGTATCCTCAGCTCAATCATACGCAAACTATGCGGGAAGGAAGAGCGTCATAAAAAGTTCGGATGTGAAGATGGTAGTAGAGAACGGCTCTACCGGAATACTCATGAAGAAGCCCGGCAGGCATCATAACGGGCGCAAAGCGCTCATAAGAGGTTTAGCCCCTTAAGCGCAAAGGCGAGAATGACGAATCCAAATTCCATCAGCCACATAAGCGCAGAGATCTGCCATTCGTCGAATCTCCCAGAGTTCATGATTATGTGCGTCCAACTATATATCCTTTTGCCGTAAGGAGCCGCAAAAGTCCCATCTGCCCTCCTTTTTCCGAGTGTCGTGACCTTGAACCTCTTTCGCGCATGCAGCACGAATTCTATTATCCACGGGAGGAAGATTATTATGCCGAAAGATTCCATATTTCCCAGTATCATCGTGCTCACAAGACCGGTCCCTACCGCATAGGTAAAACTGTCCCCGCTAAGTATTTTCGCAGGATACTTATTATAAAGGAAGAATCCAAGTATCGACGCGAAGAGCACAACCGAGAGGAGCGCACCAATATACGTGCCGAAATACACGCTGTATATGAAAAGCGCAAGGCTGGTAATCAATCCTCCTCCTGCCGCCATCCCGTTTCCGCTCTCCACTAGATTAAAGGCGTTAGAGGTAAAGATAACAGCAAGCGGTATTATGACGAGGGGATAGAATATGCCAAAATTTACCATGCCTACAAAAGGCAGATGAATCAGGGAAATCCCGGCGTTCACCGCCATAAGCGGTATTGCGCCCATAAGCGTGAGAAGGGGTTTCTGCCACTGTTTGAGCCCCTGTCTTATATCTTTCATGTCAGTTGACTGCACAGGCGAACTCTTCACATTTATGTCATCTATAAAACCCACTAAGGAGATCATAAGTACTGCGATCACACTTGCGAAGAGGTACCGCAACGATGCGACAGGCAGGTATAATGGATTAGCCGGGTTGGGAAAAGAGCCGCCGAAAGAGTATGCGAGTATTCCTACTGCAAAACCAAGCGCGACAGCTATTCCGCCGCTACTGGCGAGAATTGTCGGTTTTTTCTTGTTCTTGTCTATTCCGACAACGCCTGCCCCCTTCATATAGCCGATAAGAAATCTCGTTCCAAGAAGAGAGACAACAAGCGATATAAACGCAGGCACAATTATTGTAAGGTAAGTATGGTACATCCAACCACGTTTAATTTTGGACGCAGAACGTTTAATTACTTGCGCTTGGATTAAAATATGTGCCCTTGTAGTATAGCTTGGATAGAATGTGGGCTTGCGGAGCCTGAGACCCGGGTTCAAATCCCGGCAAGGGCGTCAACTACAAACGCATCAGGCAAAATTTACTGGGACGTCTTCCTCCAGTCTTAAGAAACGCCTCAGTTTTTCTGCGACCTTTTCCTTCTCTGCTTCATCTATTCTGGTTACGT
>JAJYTZ010000018.1 GCA_021792775.1 Microcaldota archaeon | reverse complement strand
TTACCTTGGAGTAGATGTTATTATAGCCAGCAAACTCAAGTACGGATAACAGGAGCAGGGACCATATTCACTTGCTTGCGTTCAGTTTTGAAGTTATCCCGGATACCTTAGATGTAATATTAGATACGGCTGAAACAGTATGACTTGCAGATGTAAAGAAGTTGTATATATCGCTTAGGAACGCTAGAGCGTTATGTAAAGATATCGTGCCTGTCTGGAAGAAATAATATGCGGTTGATAGTACTATGGCTATTATTATGAGCAGAAGAATCAGGCTTATTGCAAACTTTGCGAATTTCAACACCAGTATTATTATCACTATGATGAGCACGATTCCGACTATCGCCCTGTACTCAAGCGGTATCGTTGTGGTTGAATTCGCAACAGAAGAGTTTGTTATGCCGGAGATGTTTATCGGAGCTGCCGCAGTTACTGTAAAGAGCATCGCAAGCAGAAAAGCCGCCGATATGTAAACCCTCTTATCCATGCTACCAATTAATATTGTGTATGCAGGTTAAAATATCTTTCCATTCTTTCAGTTTCTATTTATTCGCTCTGTCCACTCAACCAGCTTTTCTAGAAAAAGTTTTAGAGATTCTCTTGTATGTTCATCAACAAAGATACCGTCTTTTATCTTGCTTTGGGCTTCGGTCACAAAAAGCTGTGGTTTCCCTAACAGGTGCACATTAAGGAATGAGAGGATGGAGCGCATATGAGATTGCGCCACGATAGTGCCGACAACTCTGCCATCTGTCGCTCCGATAAGACCTGCCGGCTTATCGTCGAAAGAATTGTCTCCGTGAGGTCTAGAAGCCCAATCTATTGCGTTCTTCAGCACTCCGGGCACTGAACGGTTGTATTCCGGGGTAGAAATTAATATCGCGTCTGCTCCCTTTATCTTCCTTTTGAATTCTTTGACTGACATCGGCATCTCTTTCTCTTCGTCCTGATTGTACAATGGTATCCCAGACAGATCCAGCACCTCAAATTCTACATTTTCCGGCGCAAGTTCCTTCGCTGTGTTTATCAACGCCTTGTTGAATGAGTCTTTTCTCAGACTGCCCGCAAATCCGACTATTTTCATAGACTTTGCTGAACTCATAAATATCGATGTTGTATGTCCCTCAAAAAATATATAGCCTACTAATGCTTTTTTTACCTGATTGAACCTATTTTCTGAGATATTTTTCTAGATCTCCTGATTTTAACCCGTCTTTTCGGATGATTTCCAGCAGGCTCTTAAACGCATGATAGAGTCCTGGATCCCAATGCATAAGTATTATTTCGCCAGGGCGAAGCCCCTTCCCATCAAACGTCTCTATCTTGAATGGTTCGTTCCTATAGCCATCCTTCCCCATCGGTACTTCTGCCGACCACAACACCACATACTTTATGCCTGACGACGCAACATCATTTGCTACTTTATTGTTATATGCGCCGTACGGCGGTCGCATCATGTAAGGTATGTTTCCTATAACAGAGCTTATCACTTTCTGATCTTCTGTTATCTCGTATATTGCCTCTTTTTTTCCGATCCTTGTAAGGAATGGATGGGAGAGAGTGTGGTTCTGTATGCTGCCATATCGGGAATACTCTTTCCAGAATCTCTCATGCCCTTTTAGGGCATCTCCTATAAGAAAGGTAGTTGTAGGTATTTTTTCCTTTTTTATGAGGTTCAGCACTCTCTTGTTGGGAAACCACCCGTCGTCTATCGTTATAAAGACATTTTTTGATCTTACGGTAGACACAATTTCTATATTATATTCTGGTTTTGCAGCACTTTGCTGTTGTATTGCATCCGCAGGAATCGCCGACATAACGGCAATGGCAACCCCAGCCACACCACCTGCCCTTCTCAATGCCTGTTTAGCGGAGCTCCTATGCCCATCCGGCATTTTTTTCCTCTCCATAATCAGATAGCCGCTTTCTCGGTTAAAAAGGCTTCTGCTGTATTTGACAAGAGCCGTATCTACACAAATCCGATCCAAAGGAGAAGGATGCCGAAAAACTCAGAGTAATAGAGGAAAGCCGGAAACTGTACGATGTATAACGTTCCAGCAATACTGACAATGATGACACCCGCTATTATCGACAGCATCTTATAGGACCTGCTTTTGATATAACTGTATGCTGCAACTGTTATGATTATTATTGCGGCAGGAAATGTCGATATTGTTGAGATGAGGACAACTTGCAATGGCAGTACCCCAAACACAACCCCGTTTACCAGGATGTTACCTATGTTGTTGTGGACCAACGATGCAAGAAGCGCTACAGCAGTCAGGACAATGTAACCTGCGTAGAATGCAGATGCCTTTCTATTATCTATGAGCTTCAATGACCCTAAGGCAAGCGCTTCCACCAGGATAACGACGTTAAGTAGATATATATCCCCTAGTGCGACGCTATATATCCCAAAAGCGAATAATACCTCTAAAAGGACGCCAACTGCAAAAAGCCAGAGACCTATGCTCCAAAATAGGAACTGGCGCTTCTCTGATGAGATATATCCTTTGGTAATAACCACAGCTAATGGCACGGTAAGTAGCAATATGGCTATTGTAGACAACTGAAGTACTGCAACAGCCCCAAACTGTATCCGGCCTGCAAGGATACCTTGCAGCAATATGGCTATTTTAGATAAATGAAGCACCGCCGCTCCAGAGGTAGGTAAGTACTGCATATACTAGTTTATGGTACTGGGTTTTTAGCCCTTTTTAGTTACCACAATGTGACCAGCAAGTTCCTGTTTTTCTTTTTGCTGATCTTGCGTTTGCTCTTGCGTTTGTCCTTTTTAGTTTTAGAACGTTCATACGCGCTGTGGAAGTGTCCCGCCCCGTACAAGAAGAGTACTGTGAGGACGACTGCCAATAATCCCACGCCCCCAAAAAACTTCCCTATTATGGCAGCCGGTGCGCCTATGTAGAATAGAAACGCGGTTCTGTCCCATCCTAGGTGTATAGTGTTGTATATTTCGTAAAGCTTAAGATGTTTTGACATAGTATCCCACCCACATCCAGTTCATTGCCTGGAAGTCTATCTATCTCTGGTCGCAGTCAGTTATTGTTGTTCTGTTTTTAATACTTCTGTGTAATTATCTGATATGTGGAAGAAAAGGTAAGATGTTAGCATGCAGAGGGACATAAGCATTATAACAGCGACTGCTGCTTAAAGAATTTGACCAAGCGATTATAGTACGGAATAACATCAGAAAAGTGCGTCACGGTGGTGTGCTATACCCATTCTCCCAGTTGGAGGTGAAGAACACATTGGTAGGTACACCGTTGTTGCCATTTCCTGAATAATCTTTGGCGTTCCCGTTGAGCGGCCACCAGCCTGCAAGGTTTTGAATGTCTACAGGCGCACCGCCGATTCCCTCATTGTAGAGCGTGTTTACCGCACCTGGAGAGAGGGAAGTATTGTAGATTTGAACGTTTGAGAAAATACCATTTACATGACCATGGGGTCCATCACCAATCCAATAAGGTCCGGTGTTGGCATAGCTAACGCCTACACCACTCTCACCCACCAGAACGCCATTAATGTACAACGTAACAGGATTTCCTTGAGTGTGAGTGACAGTTACAAATGCATAACTCCCAATTGCTAATGGTTTTGGTGAAACATAATTTACCACAATACTACATTGATTCGCTTGGATGTTTCCCGATTGATTAATGACGATATTAAAGCTACCATTACATCCATCTCCAGCTACAGAAACTGGATCCACAGATATTTGCAGGTCGGACTGGTTTGGAAACACCGACATACGTATCCAAAAGCTAACTGTAAAGGTTCCTCCTAAAATTGAGGGGTTTGAACTTAGATTAACATAACTGGTTTGCCCGTTGAACCTCGCCACATACTGCGGTATCTCGTTATTGCACAGCCCGACTGCCGATACAAATATATTGCTGCCGGGTCCGTTCGGCCTAATTATCTGACAGCTTCCCGGACTTGCCTTCGGTGCGAACGTGTACGGATTGAATAGGTTGAGTGAGAACAATGCGACCAACACTATCGCGATGATGAGTATCGCCCAACCGTAAGTCATTAGGTACTCCATCGCGGACTGCGATTTCAATCCTAATTTGTCAGTAGAAGGAGCTATACATTTTGCGCGGCTTCCCCTGTGTGTGTGTGTGTCTCTACCACATTATCTTGCAAGCGCTTTGAACTCTGCATACTCTTATGCATGCATAAAAACAATTATAAACGCTCTTTCGGTTTGGGTGCGCCCAATACCGATTAGGTTTTATATTTTGTTCTCGTTCTCTTGTTTGATTGTGGTTTTCTTCTTGATGTATCTATCGAACTTATTGCATAGAGGATAATCCTGTATGCTAGATACATAGTCATCCCCTCCCTGTCGAATCTTGGGACTACCTCGGTGATATCGATTCCGAAGGTTTTGTCTGAGCAAATTTTTTCGATGAGGTATATTAGCTGCGATGAGGATATGCCCCCTGGCTCTGGTTCTGTGACTCCTGGCGCATAGGCAGGATCAAGCACGTCCATGTCTATCGATATATAGGTATTCTTTGTCAGTACGCAGCGCAGGAATTCTGCAACCGCTTTTACTCCCTTCTCTTCAATCTCCTGCGGGGTCACAACCGCGATTCCTAACTTTCTTATGTTATCAATCTCCTCGTCTTCCGGAGTCCTTATGCCTATAAGCGCGCTTGCATTTGGATCGAATCCCTCAAGTTTTGATATATCGTTCATCACCGAACCGAAATAGCTCCCTCTCGAGCTAATAAAGTCTGGATGCGCATCGAAATAGGCGATACCCCATCTGCCCTTAGGCCTTGTTGCATTGAGTATACTTGCGGTAATCGAATGGTCGCCTCCAATCCCGACCGCCACTTTCTTATTTCTGATGTATCCGCTCACAGAACCCAACTCCTTTCTTGAAAGGTTTCCAGCATCATAAACCTTCGCCGCAAACTTTCTCATTCCAGGCTCGAATATGGATAGGCGGTTTCCTAGTCTGACACCGCTTATCTCATTCCTGTTTACGAAGCTACGTATTGTGTCCGGAGCATACCTGCTGCCTTTCCTGTAAGCACTGCCCGAATCATCCGGAACGCCAAAAATAACGAAATCCGATTCCCCGTATTCCGACGAAGCGAAAGCGAATCTTCCCGTGTTCTTGCTTTTCCGCATTTATCCATTCCTTTTGCGCGTGAAGAACCATACCGCTACTCCTGTAATTATTATGAAGATAATCACAATCAGGATTATAATCGATCCCTTCATGCTGTATTTTTGCGGAGTTGTCGAGTTGGTGGTGTTTGTAGTGTTAGACGGTACAATTCCTGTCGTGTTTGACACTGATATGTTTATCGAGCCGTTAGGCGGGGAGGTAGCATTTGTTGAGTTTGTTTTGTTCTTCGATGTTCCGTTTATTATCGTTTGCGGTATTGTGGTGCTTTGTGTGGTCTTTACAGTAAAATTGTTGTTTGGTATAGTGCTTCCTGGCTGCGGCGGGGCGCTCGTTGTGGTGGGTACTGTTGTGGTAGTAGTAGAAGATGTGGATGAGGGAGGAAGCGAAGATAAATGGTACATTTCGGAGTAATACGCGGATTGGTATGGGATCCCTGTAGAACCGGAAATGGTTTCTCCGCCGACACAGTAAAGTGTGCTGGTATAGTTGAAGCACTGCGGGGAATATATCGGAACTGGGTAAGACTGTTCAGATTTGTACCAGCCAAGTACGCCATCTGAGTAAGAATATCCGAAGTAAACAGAGTTTGTCACTGCGAAGGTCGAGCTTACGTTAGTCGTATTGATCCCAAGACCCCCTATGCAGTACGCATCGCTATCGTTTTCTAGGCAGGAAGTCCCGGATATAAGGTAGGAGTAGTTTGCAGAAGGTTGCCATCCAAATATTCCGTTTGAGTTTACAGCAGAATAATAACTTGAATTCACATATCCACCAAGGCAGTAAACAAAGCCGAATTCGCCAAAACAGCTGAGCTGGCCCGATACGTTCTCAGGGTATGGCGCACTTTGCTGCCATGCGCCTATCCCATTCTGCGTTATGTTTGCATAATATGTCAGGTTGGAGGGTGCGTTAATGTTTGGTGTTGCGCCCTGTCCCCCTATGCAAAATATGTAACCTGACTGCGGAACGCACGACACACCGGTAACGTTTGCCACAGGGTAGTTCGATGTGGCCCTCCAATCTTCGATTCCGTTTGCTGTCAGGTTTGCAAAGTACGTGTCTTGGGCATTGTTTAGGTTGCCGATGCAGTATATGTATCCCGCATTCGATACGCATGTGTTGCCAAGGAAGTGACCCGGGTAGCTTGCCGTTATTTTCCAACTCCCTATGCCATTCCCCGAGAGCGTGGAATAATAAGAGGGAGCCGAATTGATTGGTGTACTGCCATTAGAGTAATATCCGCCAACGCAGTACACATAACTTGAATTCGTAACGCAGCTGAACCCGCTCGCATTGACAGGATACGCTGTTGTAGGCTGGAACTGTGAGAGTCCGTACTGCGCCTGCGCGCCAGCAAACCCTATCAGCATCGCCGATATGGCAATCAGGCCGAACAATTGGCGATTAAACAAACTATTACCTGTATTTCATTATTCTGTAAGCTATTTATACATTCATATTTGAATAACCTTTGAATAGGTAGTTCAATGAACGGTTATCTCGAAGAGGCCATAGAGCCATCATTGCTGTTCGGCATCCTCGCCTCGCTTTTGGGAATTACTCTTGCGTACTTCTACAACACAGTATTCCCTGTGTATGCTGCTCTTGCTTTCATAGGGGTTGTAGCCGCACAGATATCTGCAAATGTCATAGATGACTATGTGGATTACAGAAACGGAATAGATGCGCATGCATTCAAGACGGGGCTGAGCGGAGGCAGCCGTGTCATAATAGAGAAAAGGGCGAAGCCGAAGTATATACTTCTTATGGGCCTTTCGTTTTTCTTTATCGCCTTGCTTATAGGCGCGTATCTCGCATTTGCATATCCGCCAATAATCCCGTTCATAATCATAGGAGCTACATCCATAGCGCTCTACGCTAAGTATTTGGTCAAGGTACCTTTCCTCTCCGAGTTTTCCATAGGAATAAGTTTCTTCTCTATATCTGTAGGGGTATTCCTTGCAACAGGACTTTCATATTCGCACATTGCTGGCGTAGCCATAGTCTCCATACTTCCGGGTATGATGGTCGGTCTTGCAGGATTTGTGAACAGCATACCGGACAAGAAAGCCGATAAGATTGGTGGACGGAGGACATGCGCAACATTCATGAGCAGGTGCGCAGGATCTTATTACTACTTTATAATTCTCTTTTTAGGATATCTGGCGCTGTTTACAGGCGTACGCCTTGGATATGTACCCGATACTACCGCCATACTGCTGGTTCTCATCCCTGCATTTTTATACATTTTTTTCGGAATAAAGGATTACAAGAATCCGAAGAGATTTAAACCGATGATAAAGCTGCATTTCCTCTCGTTCATTCTTATGGTGGTTCTGATAATACTATCTTATCTGGTGTTGACATAATCGGAGCGGGATTCAGAAGTTTTGGAGGACCGGAAGCACTTGAAATTATAGAGACGGCGGATCCGAAGCCGGAAGATGGATATGCCATAATAAGAATCTCGCACACCTCTGTTAACAGGCTAGATACCCTCGTTAGGAAAGGATACACTCCGGGCATCACACTGCCCCATATCCCTGGCAGCGACGTATACGGCACAATCGATAGTATAAGCAAAAACAAAAACGGTTTTGCAGAGGGCGACAAGGTTATTGCGCACCCTCTTATCAGCTGCGGATACTGCCCGGAATGCACTTCAGGAAGAGAAGATCTGTGCAAGAAATGGGGAGTAGTTGGCAGAGAGGAGAACGGTTCATATGCGGAGCTTGTCAAGGTAAAGACAGATCAACTGTTCATACCGCCGTCCCGCCTTTCAGATAAAGAACTTTCATGCCTCCCCTTATCCCTTGCGGCCGCATGGAGGGGCCTTTCCTTATCTGAGGCCTCTCCAGGAAAAACTTTAGTCATAAGGGGAGCTTCTGGAAATGTTGGAATAATCGCGTTGATGCTATCGAAGGCGATTGGCATGAGGGTAATAGCCATAACGAGAAGCAGTACAAAGGCTAAGGAACTTGTAAGACTGGGCGCCGACTCTGTTATCGACGCATCTGTACCCGAATACCCGCAAACGCTCGAAGAGGAAGTGGGCAGGGACGGCGCAGACTCGGTACTCGACTGCCTTGGAGAAATAAACGAATCTGTAAGGATCGTAAAGATTGGAGGGAAAGTCATCTCTTACGGAGTGCTGAAAAACCAGAAAAGCGAGATAAATGTGAGCAATCTTTACCTTAAGTCTGTGCATATTATAGGAACACATCTCTCCACGCGCAAAGAATTCGACGCTGCATTAAAGTTTGTATCTAAGAGAAAGATACGGCCGATTATCGGCTGCGAGCTGAACATAAAGGATGCTGCAGAGGCGCATAAACTCCTTGAAGATTCAAAGGTTTTCGGAAAGATACTTCTTAGCTTAAATTAGGGTTTGTATGGACAAAAAAAATGCATTGTTCCTGTTCCTTCCTGTCCTTCTATGGCCGTTAACCTTCATAATCCTCAGGAATGTCTTCATATATTCCATGCTCGCCTCTACATTCATACTCGCGCTTATCTCGCTAAGATGGTACAAGAAGAGAATAAAATGGATTGGAAGGAATGTCTATGCCTCGATTGCAGCAGGGGCAATCGGAGCTTTCCTGTTGTACATGGTGTTTTACATCGGCAGGTATGCGACCCTTTATCTGGGAATAAACGGTCTTGTCGTGGATGTTTATTCGATGATATACGCGGGCGTAGCGAAAATCCCGCTCATATTCATACTCGCACTTATCGGAATCTTCGAAGAGATCTATTGGAGAGGTGCTCTCCAGGGTTATATTAAGAGGTCATCCTTACCCTTGTTGGGCGCGTTTCCGTGGATTGGTTCAACGCTGTACTATTCGGCTGTCCACATATCAACCCTAAATCCGGTGCTGGTAATCGCCGCGTTCTTTGTTGGCTTGGTAACCAGTATAATAGCGAACAGATATGGGATAATCTCATCAATGATAACGCATATAATATGGATAGAGCTTATAGTTTTGTTCATTCCATTGCTTTAGGTCATAGCATGAGCGAGAAAATAAACGGAATATTCTCAAGCATTCATAAGAGGTATGATCTTATGAACAGCATTATGAGCATGGGCTTTGACAGGATATGGAGAAGCAGAGCATCGGACGAGGTATTGTCACATAAAAAGGTAAGAACGGTTCTGGATGTCGCGTGCGGCACTGGGGAGTTCTCCATAATGCTAGCTAATAGGATGGAAAAGGCAGGCCGCAGAGTATCTGTGTACGGAATTGACATAAATGCAAAGATGCTATCTGTCGCGCGGGAAAAGGTTAGGAGAAAATACAAAAGCATACGGTTTGGGGTGGGCGATGCGACCCGCATTGATCTCAAAAGCTCATCATTTGATATTGTCACAACCGCCTTTGCAATGAGGGACTTCGACAGCCTGAAGAGATTCACAGAAGAAGCGTACAGAGTATTAAGGAAGGGGGGAAAGATAGTCGCACTTGATATGGCCGAGCCGGATTCTTCTGCACAGCGCTTATTCTTCCGCTGCTATTCTGCTGTGATGAAGGTAGAAGGCATGCTCGTTGATAGGGCTGCGTATGATTTCCTGATTGAGAGCATACATGGTTTTGATAAGAGGAAGCTTGCTACGGCGCTAAAAGAGGCAGGATTCAAGAACGTTAGGATTAGGAACCTGGAAACTGGAATAGCATTCGTCGCAACTGCCACAAAGTAAATCAGCCCTGCAACAACGCTTTTATCCTTTCGGTAGCAAAGTGGTACGATTTTATGAGAATAACATGGTTAGGACATGCAGCATGGCTGATAGAGGCAGGCGGCAAGCGAGTACTTATAGATCCGTTTATAACTGGAAATCCCTCTTCGCCTGTCAAAGCCTCAGACCTTGAAAAGATAGACCTAATATTGGTTACGCATAACCATTCCGACCATCTCGGCGACACTGTCGAGATATCGAACAGGACAGGCGCGAAGGTAGTCTCTATGTTCGAGAATGTGAACTTGATGTGCTCTAACGGCTTGAAACAGGATCACGGCTTCGGAATGAACAAGGGAGGAGATTTCGTTGATTTGGAGGGCATAAAGGTCGCGCTCGTACAGGCTGTACATTCAGGAAACGAGTGCGGTGTCGTACTTAACATAGATGGAAAGACGGTATACCATGCGGGAGACACTGCCTTCTTCAGTGATATGGGACTCATAGGCAGCCAGTTCGAGATCGATATAGCTCTGCTTCCGATAGGCGGATACTTTACGATGGGGCCAAAACAGGCGACCGAAGCGGCAAAGGCAGTCAAAGCGAAGATTGTGATGCCAATGCACTATAACACATTCCCTCCGATAAGGCAAGATCCAGGGGCGTTCGTTAAGATGCTTTCCGGACAGAAAGGATTGGTGCCTGTGCCCGGAAAACCGATAGAGCTTTGATTTGATGGCGACACACAAAAAGATAAGGCTCTCCGATTTCGATACTATCATATTCGATTGGGACGGTACTCTCAACAAACTCAGTATACTATACATGCTAAACAGGCTTGCCAATCCGGTAATGCTCTACAGAAAATATTCGAGTTTTAAAAATGAGAGAAGAGAGAAGCTTGACCACAAAAAGTTGAATTTTTATGCGAGAAGCGGAAAGTTTAGGGAGGAGGAAAACAGGCTCCTCGTTGGCATAATAGACCTTCTGCACAGGTTCTCAAAGCCCAAAGCGAGTGATGGTGCCGCAGATGTGCTTATGCAGCTGCACAATAACGGAAAATATATTGCGGTGTTCACGGATGGGAAAATCGAGAGAGTTATAAGGGAGGCGGAAAAGCTCGGCCTCCTGAAATACATAGATCTGATAATAAGCGCGCAATCTATAGGAAGGCTGAAGCCGGATCCCGCAGGGATAAAGGCGATAATAAAGATATCTAAGTCAAAACGAGAGTCGTGCCTGATGGTCGGCGATATGTATGATGACATACTGGCAGCGAAACGTGCAGAAATATCAGTATGTGCAGTAGGGGGAGGATTCTCTAGCATTGCTTACTTGAGAGACAAGATGCCGGACTTCTTGCTTGATGGGATAAGAGACATTCCCAGATATATGCTCAACGACAATAGAAAAGAGAAGAAAAAGTCAACTAAAGTGCCCCTGCACCGCTGAGCAATGGAATTTGTAAGAAAAGAGAAAAAGATAAAAAGCAGGCCGAGAGGCCTGCATCATCCGCTTACTTCGACCCTGAGACTGCCACTCCAAGTACAGAGAGGACAAATCCCAGGATTGTTACCCAGAACCATCCAGTACCTGCGGTGAATGCCACTAGAGCAAAACCGCCCAACCAGGCAGGCGCGAATGCAACCTTCCTCATCCCGACTCCACCATTAAACAGGTTTGTGAAGCTTGCCAGGAAAAGCATAATCGAGCCGATTACCGCCATAGAGTAGAGTATAGGCAGCCAGAGCGCTCCTGCACCGCTAAGAACTGGGTTCCCTACGCCGTATCCTTCACTGCTTACGATATATACCACTACGAGGTATATTAAACTTCCAATTATCTCCAGGCCAAACGCGGCTGGATTTGTATGAGATTTGCTTGCCATTCTTACCACTAAGGAGATTTCTTTGGAAAAGCTTTTATACTGTACACCAAAATTTCTGTAGAGTTCGTCAATCAACATAATTCGTCAATCACCAAATTTTATAAATGTGGGCGATTTTGAAAGGGATTGAGTGGCGGATCTCTGTCGTCGAGTAGATATTAGTTTAACAGCTAGTGCCGTCGACACCATAACGGAATAGATCCAGCAGGTACGCAAAATCTATAAACATGAATGACAAATGGTAAGTATGGCAGTGCTTAATCAAGGACCACCGTTCAACCTCTTCGGTTTGGAGTGCGAATACGAGAGATCCAAGATAGCTGTGCTCCCTGTGCCATATGAGGGTACTGTAAGCTACATGCCTGGAACCGGATTCGGTCCAAGAGCGATAATAGATGCGAGCAGGAACATTGAATTGTATAGTGAAGAGCTAAAAAAGGACATAAGTAAGATAGGGATATACACGCTTGAAGAGATGCTTCCGAATGTATCCTCTCCGGAGAATATGGCAAAAGATGTGGAAAGGGAAGTGGATGTTATATTAGACGAGAAAAAGATACCGCTCATATTAGGCGGAGAGCACAGCATAAGCATAGGTTCGGTATCGGCAATGGCAAAACACGACAAGGATTTCTCAGTACTTCATATGGACGCGCACTCAGACTCAAGGGATACATTCATGGGGAGCAGGTACTCACATGCGTGTGTTATGAGAAGATTGGCAGAGGTGCCAGTGGATTATTACAGTGTTGGGGTCAGAAGCATCGATGAGGAAGGGGACAGGGACAACGCCAACATACTCTTCAGAAAGGATATGCATATGATGGGGTTGGATGAGATAGCTGAACAGATATCCAAGAAATTGAAAGAAAAGGTATACTTAACATTCGACTTCGATGTTCTGGATCCGGGAGAGATGCCGAGCGTCGGTACGCCAGAGCCGGACGGGATTAGCTTCTACGAGACAACATATATCCTAAGAAAAGTCCTCGAGTCGAAAAAGCTTATAGGGATGGACTTTGTAGAGCTTTCTCCGATACACGGATTTGTAGCTCCTGATTTCTTGGCAGCGAAATTGATTTATAATGTCATAGGATATGCTTTCTGCCAATTATGATTATTGTGTGGGCTGATTCTTTCCCCTTGTGTTGTCAACAACAACCCTAAGCACGCCCTTTATCATCATCGGCTCTTTTGTCATTCGGGCAAGTTTATATTCTATGGTAGGTCTGAACTTTTGATTCTCTTTCTTGGTAAGCATATACTGCAGTACAAGTGGTTTGACGTATGGGCTCATTATCACATTAAACCTTACATATTCATCTATGTCGTCTGCAAGGCGATACATTGTCAATTGCGTCGTGTTCTTGTGGTTTGGAATCTTTGCTCTGACCTCTGGATAGCTCTTCAGGGAGAGCTTATCTAACCTATCAGAGGAAGTATTGTAATTTGTAACTTCAAGAGCCTCTTTAAGTTTCTCTATCTCGGCGCGCAGTTTTATGCTCTGATTAATGTTGCCGTTAAGTTTACCGATAGGCAAATGAGCATCAGACTGTTCCGTTTGTTGTTTTGTATTATCTACCACAAGTTTTAGTGCCATATTATCATATCAATGAGTTTCCATTTTGATATAATAACTTTATGTTGTGCCTGCTGATTGCGCATCCAGCATGGATATCATTAAATCCCGATTGTCGTTTCCCGCTGCTTTGACTCTATGTCGCGCGCCGCATCTTTCGCACCTGTAGTATATCGTAAAACAGTCTCTGGAGTATGTGGCGCTGTACGGCTTCATCATTCCCCTGCATTCGGAACTGCGGTCTCCTGGTTTTATATCGACGTGCCTGCTGAAAAGGCAGTTTGGGCAATGGTCGGTAAAACCATTGCCGCTTACGCGGCTTTTGCATATTCCGCATATAAAGTTCTCCCTAACTCTCTGAAACCGCTTTGTTGCGCGCTTATTGTCCATATCGTTCTATCCTAATCAAAAGGACAGATATTTATTATTAGAGGTATTGACGACATCTGCTCCGTCCAAACGCCTTTAATATATTTGCAAAATGCGGCAGGAAACTCTAATTTTTAAACTTTCCCATATAATTCTAATCATTAGAGTGAGGATGATGGATAAAAACTGGAGTAAATTGGTCCCATACTGGTTCCTACTGTTTACAATAGGATTTGGTTGGTTTATACTTGCACCGTTGGTGCCTGGCATACTGGGCACATTCAGTGTCAGTCTTACATTAGCCGTACTCCTGATATCTGTATACGGCTACACGATGGTGGCGCTCGGACTGCTTGCAGGATGGATTTCTGCAAAGTTTACAGTTAAAGCAGCCCTGTATTCGGCTGCGATAATATCTTTTATAGGCCTTCTGGGCAGGGCTCTCTCGCCAAATTACAGCATATTGTTTGTATTTCAGATAATAGCCGCTGTTGCGTATCCTCTGGCAATGGCGCCTGTCGGAAGCATATCTGAATCCCTATTCAAGGAAAAATCGCATAGTGTCATAGGTATAAGTGTAGGTATCCTGTTCTTTGGAATGGCTATTGGGGCATTCGTTGGGCCAAGCATCTTCTCAGCCTATGGATTATATGGTGCTTTCTGGGTAACTGTGATATTGGCTGCAATAGCGGCAGTATGGACGTTCTTTGGAATACGCGGATATCCGACATTCTATAAGGGAAGGTCGCTTCGCGGAACATTCAAGGTAGGTATGATAAAGAACTGGTATGTCGGCCTGATAATTGCCTCAGCTTCAGTAATGTTCGGGAGCATAGCTTCAGAGGTTCTGATTGCGGAGCATATAGCAGTATCTGCCGCAATAGCATATGGCGGTCTTTTTGGAGGGCTAGCATTCCTTGGATCGGCGATAGGTGCAATGGCGCTGCCGCCTCTGTTTGAGAAGTACAGGGCGATAAGAAGCGGTCTAATTTCCACATCGTTGCTAGCGTTTATCTTCGCCTTCACGATAGCATACTTTCTGCCGTTCATGCCGATACTCAGCCTGTTAGCTGTTGCGTATTTCATGTTCGGATTCTTTGGTAATGCATTCTGGTCCATGGCGATGGCTTCGACGACCAACTACGTCAGCGATCCGGCAAAGGCAGGATTTGCGACATCGATGTATAGCGTTGCGACTAACCTCGGGGTAGCATTCGTGCCAGCATTGTTGGGACCTCTGTTTCTCGTCCATGCGTATACTGCTGTAGCCATCGTGTCGGTAATGGAGTTCGCAGGATTCCTGCTGGCGTTCGGCCTGAAGGTGAACTCGGCAAGGGTTGTGGCGGGTGCAGCAAGAAAGAGAAGAAGAAAGAGGCACAAAAGAACAAGGTAGGGTTGTTGCTTATGTGGGCGCATTGCGCGCACCTTACCTGTCTGGGTTATCATTCCTTATACGTCATATTATGGCTCCCTGCGCCCTCAGCTTTTCCTGTAGCTCCTTCACTGGCACATCCTTGGCCCTTATAGATCCGGCTATTGCGATTGAAGCTGCAACCGCTGCGGCATGACCCATAGCCATCGCAGTGCCTGTGACCCTGGCACTGGCTTGCGCATCAAATTCAGCGCTAAGGCATCTGCCTATAGCAAACAGATTAGCGACCCCTTTGACTACTATAGAGCCATATGGTATACAGTACCAGGAACTGTCACCCCCATTCAGGTGCTCATAGACGATACCTTTTACCGGATCGTGTATCTCGATAGGATGCCCGCAACGTGCTATTGCCTCCTCAAACTTTCTGTTGCCGAGCACGTCCTCGCGCTTCAGCACATACTCGCCAAGTGCCCTCCTTGTCTCTCGCATACCCATAGACGGCGCGGAATCTATCAGATATGCGCTCTCAAAGCCTTCAACCTCGTCTATCAAGAAGTTCAAAGAGGATACGACTTGGTGACGCAGATCATGAAGAGCAGCGGACATCTCGAGTGCATCTTTGAAGTTGCTTATCTTAGTGTGCGTTGCATTGCACACAAACTCTCCTGATCTCACTGTGTTAAATAGAAACTCGGAGTTTGTTTCTGGCAGGTACAATCTCCTTTCGCTCTTAGCTTTCTCTACAAGCGGCGGCATTATTCTAATCCTTTCTATCCTCTTGCCGTTCATAACGATACCGACCATCTCTTTGTGCTCTTTTGAGAACGCTATGAGCCTCTTCTCATCGACACTGGCTAGTCTGAACGGCAGAGTCGCCTCTTGATGCCAACCAGCGCCCTCTTTGCCCTCCATCACATTTCCAGTTCCTGCAGAAAGGTATACCAGGTCGGCATCGCCTGATGAATCCACGAACATCTTTCCGGCTATCCTTTTAAGCCCATCCTTGCCCTCAATATCTACAGACCTTATAATGCCGGAATCGACCGATACACCTGCCACTAGGCTGTTTATGTATATATCTATGGCATACTTCTTCATTATGGAATCCAACGAGAGTTTCATCTCATCAGGCCGGAAAGGGATGAAGTTATGGCTCTGTCCGTTCGTTCCTTTGTAAGCCTTGAGGTTTTCTATTATTTCATCGGCAACTCCGCCAACAATTTTCATAGTGCCATCGTATGTGTACATCCCGAGTATGGACAGCACATATCCGCTCGTCCAGTTTCCGCCGAGCATCGAGTGGCGTTCTATTATTGCAGTCTTGAGTCCATTCTTTGCAGCAGCTACAGCGGTGCCGACTCCGGCAGGACCTCCGCCAACCACAACCAAATCGTAACCCATCAATGAACCATCAGTCTTTAAACAATTCGCATAGTGACATTCGTATCTGTGCCTGGTCCGCCGGTAGTCACGTTCGCAGATTCGTTGACAAGAAGTATGTACATAGGACATATTTCGCTTGCGGTACAATAAGGCCGTGAGCTGCCTTTTGCTGTTATCCTATAGGTTGTGTTAGAATAAAGGTCAGCATATATGATGCTCTTAGATCCCGAAAGGCCGAACGGTATAAGCGATGAGACCGATGCCGATGAATTGGATGCAATCGGTGTAGAATTCAGCCCTGCGTATATCCTCGGATAATAATACAGCTCGACTGGGGTGGTAATGTTTATTCCCTTTCCTGCTATATGTATGTCTACATTGCTTAGCAATCCTGTCCCTACCAGATTAAGGGTTACATATGCGCTTCTTGATGCATGAATCGGGTGGATTCTGTGGATAGGGTACGGATGAGAAAGCAGTAATGCATAGATAAGGATGAACAGCGTAGCGCCCAGCATCGCAACCGCTTCTTTGCCTTCCATCACATCCCATATGATTTTGATGCTTATATAACTTCCCTTACTGTTTGGTTCGTATGTATGTTTATTCCTTTCATAAGCTCAAGTACGCTAGTTCCATCAGCGCAGACCGTGTTTAGGTCGGATGGAGTCGCATTGTAGACATACACAACCTTGCCGTAGTTTATCCATGATTGTGTGAGCGGCTCTGGCGTATTCTTCATCCAAAAGCATGATCGCCCCGGCAAATTTATGAAGAGCTCTCCAGCTATTCCGCCTGCGCTCAAGTTAGTGTAATTCATGAGTCCTTGCTCTTGTTCAGATAGGTTACGGGCGATAAGGACATTGTATGGTTGGTTGCCGACGAATACGATGCCTACACTTCTGCCCATGTTCGCGGCGGTCGCATTTTTGTTTGCATGATTCCAAAAACCTGCCGCATATGCAGCCAAAACCACCACAAATATGGCAATTATCAGCAAGAGGAATGTTTCAGCGGGTCTTCTCCGTTTGCCTTTTATACAATCCACCTATTCATGATGCACAAACGAGGTGAAGACCACTTCATGCTCTGCCTCGTTTACCCTATACGTTACGACAAGCGGCCCGACATGGAACCTGCGTATGCCTGCAAGCGGTGCCTTTAACGGCTTGCCTATTTTTGGGTTCTCAAGGATGAGAGATATCTTTTTCATCGCTTGTTCGTAGGTAGTCCTGTCGCGCTTCTTCCTGTACCCCAGTTCCTTATGCATCTGGTCGCTGAATGCAGGCTTGTACGGCATAGAATCAGCTCAAGGTCTTTTCGAAATCAGCTAGACTCTTGTAGTGGCGCACCTTTATCTTTCCAGAATCTATTTCCTTCCACGCCTTTGCTACCCTGTTTATCATCTTCCTGTCAGGCTCCACATCATCCATTCGCTCTATCACTACACTTAGCATCTTCGCTATCCTGTCCAACTTGGCGTTCAGCTGCTTGTTTATGGTCTGTTGTGTCTGTGTGCCGCCCATAATCATCAACAGTAATGTTGCACAGCCCATAATTTTAAACCTTTTCGGAGAGTTTCTAATCTAGAAAGACGCGCCTTCAGGTCGGTAGTTTGGCTCAATGCTCATATGCTCAGGTTTTCTAGAAACCCTAATCTCTGTCTGCTAGCTTTTCGGTCTGTTCGCATATTGCTTTTGTCAGCGTATTTTTCAGAATGGGCCCGCGGAGAATCGGACTCCGGCTCTCCTCCATGTCAAGGAGGCGTCTTACCATTCGACTACGAGCCCATAGCTAAAGCGATATCTTCATTCCGTCCTCTGCCACATCGCAGTTCCTGAATATCTCTCTCGCCTCTTTCAGATTGTCTTGTGTCTCTTTATATCTTGTGCTTATATGGGTCAGTATAAGCCTTTTCGCGTGCGCCTTTTTCGCTATCTTTGCGGCCTCCGCAGCTGTGGAGTGCATGCGTTCCCTTGCCAACCCTTTGTCTTTCTCTATATAAGAGGCATCGTGTATTATCAGGTCTGCTCCCCTACCTGCCCGCACGGTCGCCTCTACAGGTCTTGTGTCTGCCGCGTATACAATCTTTCTCCCCAATATCAATTCCGTTACCTCTTTTATATCGATTCTCTTCCCGTTTACCTGCAAATAACCCTTTCTCTGTATCTCTGAGAACTCCTTTCCTTTTAGGCCAGCTCTCTTTGCCTTTTCGGTAAACCTGCGCCTTTCCTTCTCTTCTAGCAGGTATCCGCATGTCTTTACAGAGTGCTCTAGCCTGAACGCCTTTACCGATACCTTCTCGTCCGAGTATACTTTTCCCCTTTCCACCTCTATCACCTCTATCTTGTATTTGAAGACCGGTTTATCGAAATGGAGCAGCATCAACAGCGCTTTCGAATAGCCTTTCGGTATGTATATCGTAAGTTTCTCAGTTCTGTTATATAGAGAAAGAGTCCTAACAAGCCCGGCTAATCCTATCACGTGGTCTCCGTGTATATGTGTCAGGAACACAGCTTCTATCTTATATATGTTGAGGCCGTATCTGAGCATCTGCCTCTGTGTGCCCTCACCGCAGTCCATAAGTAATATCTTCCCGTCATACCTTATCGCTATTCCTGACAAGTTTCGGTCTTTGGTTGGCGCGGCGGCGCTTGTCCCCAGCATAAACACTTCTATCTCTATCAACCTTCCACCATGCTAAACCTTATTCTCTTCTTTTTTAGATCCACGTCTATTATTCTTATGTTTGGGAATAGCCGTTGAAGTTCTTCCTTTGTGATGTGACGGTCTTTTTGGGCTGTCTCTATCATCTCGTTTATTATGTGCATGTTGTTAAATATTAGCTCTCCTGCTTTCTTGTTCTGCTCTATCTCCTCTCCCATCCTTTCTAGAGTTTCTCTCTGCCTTCCCATACTTATCTCAAGTTCCTTCGCTTTAGGATTATCAATTCCCTCATCATCCTCTTCAGCCTCATTTTTTGAGTAGAAATCCAATGCCTCGCCTAGTGTCCTGAATGATTTCTCTTCCTCGTTTCTTTTTACCAGCTTTGATACCGCATACTCTACCGGCTTTTTCTCATCTGTGTATACTATCGGTAGAGGATTCTCTATCGTATCCTCTATTCCTGATATCTGATCTGCAATCCTTTCCATCTCATCGCTATTTAGAGATTCCATCTGGCGTTTTGGATCCACCCCTGCCTGAATTCTCGACTGCACTT
>JAJYTZ010000017.1 GCA_021792775.1 Microcaldota archaeon | reverse complement strand
TCCGATCTTCATGCAAGGCAAAAAGCTACCATCTTACTGATAAATATCTAGATATTCTGATATCCAGAAACATGAAGACGTTCTCAGAAGCAGAGTTAGAAACCTACACCAAAAATCCGGAAGAGTTTATAAAGGAGGTGCGGGCTAATATAAACAGGATGTTCGCCGCAAAGCACATCCAAGAGATAAAATAGGTGCAAGCATGGATTTAAAGATATCAGAAATTTATGGAAAGGGAATAATAACCACTTCGGGGAAAAGATTAGGCAAGGTGGAAGACCTTATACTTGACTTTGAGAGCGGCTCTGTATCCTCAATCCTCCTGAAAAACATGGACAACATATCCAGAGCTGAGGATCTGCCTGAAGAAATCAGAAAAAACAGCATAAACTACAAGCGCGTGAAAAACGTATCAGAGATAATAGTGGTAAGTAGCGAGCAGATATGATGCGATTGATTGATTAATCGCTCTTTACCTCTCTGGCTATGCCGGGTCTTTGCTTCCTAACCATCCTACTGCCGCAGTACGCACAGCTGACCCCATTCTCCACGCTCTCTATTTCCTTCTTGCACTCAGCACAAAAGTATGTCATAATACCACTAAAGACCTTCAGATATAAATCAGTTTTCATTTCTGCTTCTTGAGCCATTTCACAAAATCGCAATGCAGCTCAGACTTGCGCATGTCCATAACCCTCACGCTTATCGGAGCAGGATAACTCTCATCCTTCAGCTCAATGACTGGGTTGTAATCCTTCATTTCAGTATAATGCACCTCTGCCCAATGGAGCGCTCCATGCAGATATTCCTCTATTACCTTGCCTGTAAGCGGAAGATTGCTGAATCCAAAGAGTATTCCATTGCACCAATAGAGCGGTATTGTTCCTCCTGGAGTCAGCCTCTCTCTTATCATCTCGTCGAGCTCCATCTTTACTGTAAGGTGTACAACCAACTTCTCTATCTTTGCATAGACTACTTCAACCATCTACTTACCTCCGTTTATCATCTTTATCTGCTGCTTTGCTATCTCTCCAGCAGGCGTTGTCATTGTGTAAGCCCCTCCTGCATATGTTTTCTCGCAGTGCCTGCATCTCCATATGCCCGTGCCCACTCTCTCTACCGAAATCTGCCCGCATGCCTCGCATTTATACAGTGCTATCTTGTTCTTCTTTATGGCGCGCACCGCCTTCCTTATCCTCCTTCCATACCTTATGGTGTCTTTTGCCATACTATCATCTCTTGATATGACCTGTTATCTCGCTGTTTTTCTTGAGTGCGATATCTACCAACTGCTCTACCTCCTTTATCGAGAAATCCCCATTTAAACCTTTCTGCATAGCTCTGACAACCTTTCCATCTGTAGTTATAGTTATCCTTGCATCTGCCGCCTGCTCTTCATCAGCATTCATATCCAAGATTATATCCCCGCCAAACTTTCCGAAGGTCGCGGATGAGACAACATTATCTATCTTAAGTTTTGCGCTCCTGTCCTTCCTATCCACCTCCCCGTCAGAGTACTTTGGAAGCCTTGTGTTCATGAGAGCGCTCATAGCCGCTATTGTGCACACATCAAACAGGTTCCCGTCGTAATCCAGCACGTATATATCGACGTATACAGAGTAAACCTTCCCCTTCTCTATGAACAGGCTCTGCAAATCAACACAGCTTCCCGCTCTTATCCCTCTATCAACAACTCTTGCGAGCTCTATGGCTGCCGGACTAGGCGGTCCTGTCTCAAAGTCGGCAGAAGCCATCGGAAGAAGTTCCGCGGATACTATAAGGTTTCCCTCTTCGGGTGTGTCAGAATGCGGTTCTTCGACCACAACCTTTACTCCTGCTATGACATCCGTGTTTCCGAGTCTCGCCCTGGCCGATCCTTCCGCATTAGAAAGCACCTCCCTATTAATTTCTATCTCCCGCATCTGGAATTGCTCGCGGGAGTCGTTCCTCTTCCCCTCTTTAAGTGCAGACCTTATGTAAGCTCCCTTCAAAGTATTGATTCCACTCATTCAAACACCTTTATACATTGCAAGAAGCGCCTCTCTTTGGAGCTCCCTTATCTTCTTTCCTGCCTCTACTGCCATATCAAACCCCCTTCCTATCTCTTCATTGCTCATATCTCCGTCCATCTGAAGCAGGAGTATGCGGTCGTCCCTGTGCGATATCGCAAGAGGCATATCCGCATCCGAATAGTTATCTTCTAGCATATCCACATCTACGCATATCTCTCCATCTACCTTCCCAACACTTACCCCGTAGACCATGTCTTTCATAGGTATGCCTGCGCTTGCGAGTGCAACAGCCGCAGCGTTTATGCACGCAGCTCTTGTACTTCCATCACTTTGCAATACCTCCATAAATATGTCTATCTCGCTGTTAGGATATTCGTTCAGTACTACTACATTCTCAAATACTTCCTTTATCACTTTCGATATCTCTACGGCTCTCCTATTCTGGCCAGACCTTCCGTGTTCTTCAAGAGAGGAGAATGGGGCCATAGAGTACCTGCATTTGATTATCGCGGCATTAGGGTCAGCAAAGTGTTTCGGCATAACCTCTTTAGGTCCGTATACCGCAGCTATTATCCTGTTTTTTCCCCACTCGAGGTAGGCAGACCCGTTAGCATTCTTGAGTATTCCAGCCTCAATCTTTATCTCTCTGAGCTCATCCGGCCCACGTCCGTCTAGTCTTTTCCCATCATGGATGAGCTTCGGTTTGTTTATCTTAGACGCCATAATATCACTAAACCTTCTTATTATTCCTTCATAGAAAGGAGCATATCTTTTATCTTGTCAGTAAGTCCGGAGGTGTGTGCCTCAGACTCTATCTTCCTTATAGAAGCGACAGCAGGATTTATACCCTTTCCGCTAATCGCTACGAATCCGTTCAATCCAACTATTATCCTTGTCTGGGTCAGTTCCTCTATCTGTTTGAGCATCGAGTTGTTTCTTCCAAGCACTCTCGGTATCTTTGAAGGTTTTACATACACCAGCCAACTTGACCCGTCAATAAGCCTTGCGCGGTCCATTACCGGCACATTCTTCCTTTCTATGCTTCTCACTACAGATTCTATCACGTCCCCCACTTTTGGACTGTACCTGCTCATCTTGTCGTTCACCAATATCCCATAAGAGGAATGCTTGAGGTCTATGGAACATGTATTTCTGCCCACAGAGGCAATAATCCCTACTATGCTGCTGCCCACTCTCGGATGCCATGCGCCTTCCAATGGCACAATCTCCTTTCTCTCATCGTCATACACCCCAACTACTTTCGAGACCACGCTCCCGTTGTTAATGCATGTGTAATGCGCAACCGCCAAATCGTCAGGCAACGCATCGCCCGGCAAAATTATCTTTTTCATAGAATCATTTCAATATCTCGCTCTGCGCGCTTCCGTGCGACAGCGAGTTTATCTTCTCATAGAAAGTGTTCTGAAGTCCGGCTGGCACTTCTACCACCGCCTTGAGTGCGCCGTTTGACATCCATTCTTCAGACTTTACACTAAACTGCCTTATTATACCGAAACTTCTGCTCGCATATTCTGCAGGTATCACAATCTGTATCTTTACAACAGCTATCTTTATTGGAAGCAACGGTCTTATCTTCTCTACCGTCTCCTCAACCTGTTCGCTCACACTCTTGAAGGGATCTATGTTGACTCTTGCCTCATGCATAGCATTCTCTATGCGGATTTTAGGCATCGGCGCATTAGTCCGGGGGTCCATCGCGTTCTTTGCAATCTCCTCCACAACCTGTCTTCTTTTTTCTTCAGCCATCCGGTTTCTGTGTTCGGTGGTGAGTGGCACATTACCCTTTTTCATTATCTGCGCAACCACATCAGGAAGATTGGTAGTGCCGAAAGCCTTCATTATCTTATCCTGACTCTGCCTAATTCCCTTATTCGAATCCCTCCATATGTCGTCAGATTCAAGTATGCCCATCGGATCGGTTCTCTTCCCGTTCAGGTATTCATAGGCGAGCTCCGAATCGACTATTATTTCAAAAACCTCTTTGTCGTGGGTGTATTTTACAACTATCTGCTTAGAAGACATTATAACACTGTTACTCAGAAATATTTGGAGACGTTGGCAAGTTTTTCGTATCCTTTCTTTTCGGATATATAGCTTATCTCTACATCATTCGGATCTATCTTTGTCTTATCGTTAACCGCCTTTATTATGCTGACCCCAAGGCTTATCCCATTCTCCATGGATATATCGTTTTTGTATTCCTTGAGCAGCATCTCTGAGGCGATCTTCTTTCCTTGGCCTATCGCATCGGCTCTGTAACCAGAAAGCGTAGCACCAGGCTCCACTTCAAAGAGGCGACGCTCCGGATCCACTCCTCCTATAAGAAGCGATACAGCGTACGGTCTTATGCCTCCGTACTGTGTGGCTTCCTGCATTTTTTCTGCGATGGTCTTTGCAACCGTTTCCACGGTCTGTGTCTCATCGTAAAGCATCCTATGCATCTGCGTACTTCTTCTAAGGTTCTTCACAACCATAAGTCCGTCTGAGACGATGCCGCTGTAAGCCAATCCTATAAACGGGTCAAGTTTGAATATTTTCTGTATGGTGGACGGGACAACAAGGGGATCCGATATATTCTTGTGTGCGATAAGAAGCACGCCCTTGTCGGTTATCATACCTAAAGATGTAGCCCCGCGTTTGACCGCCTCTCTTGCATACTCTACCTGGAACAACCTTCCGTCAGGGCTGAACATAACTCCTCTGTCATAAGCTTGTATGTTTGGATACATATGTATACACCATAAAGGATAAACCGTGTCTTACTTGTAAGAAGACCACCTTAATAAGAAATAGAACCTTAATAAACTTTTTGCAGAGCGCTGTTTAGGCATCTTTCTTAATTGTGCCAATTCCGAGCTCATCCAGATGCGACCTCAGCGCTCTAAGAGTGCCGGAGCTCTTCAGCGTGTAGAAGGCGCACTCCTTGCCAGCAAGCCTCTTCAGCATAGCCAAAGCCACAACAGAATCCCCATAGCCGTCAAGATCCGCCTTGAGTATGAAGTGTGTGTCATCTATTACTTCTATCACCCTTAGGTTTGACTTATGGAACCTTATCTGGCCTATTATGGATATCATGCCGGCAGACAGCTCCTTTCCAAAATCCCTTATATCTGATATCCCATAAAGGCTCTCAACTAGAATGTATCTGCGCTTTGTCCTCATCATCGGCTCATCTCTCCATCCTTCTCCTCATTATCCTTTCCATCTTCTCTCCCAATGTCTCCTTCTTGAAGCGCATCTTCACAAGTCTAAGCATCTTGGCAGATGTGGATATGCTGAAGGCATCGCCTTCCTCAACGACCCCTACATCTATCCCGTCATATCTGAGCGCTCCGCTATATTTCGCTATCTCTATCTCTATGACCGAGCCAGAATCCACGACCAGGGAGTTCCTGTAAGGCCCATCTGTATTCAGGAATGTCACACACATCACCTTATTGCTGAGAAGGATCGGGCCCATGGCGGATCTGTTGTATGCGGTAGAACCAATCTCCCCGGCAACGACGAGTCCATCCCCGCCAATCACAAAAGGGAAGATCTTCCTCCGTACTTTGTTTTTTTCAAATACCCGGAAGCTGACCTCCTGTTTGATGTGGTTCAACGAGACCTCGTTCACAGCGAAATACTCCCTGCCCTTGAAGGAGAGCTTAAGTTTGCATGCGGCCTCTACCACATCATACTCATGCTCCTTCAGCCCTTCGATGATGCGAGGAAGGTCCTTTGTGCTGAGGTCAGAATAGAAGCCGGAGCTCATATTCTCATTCACCCTTATAGGAAGTATCGGCACATCGTACTTCATGGCGGCATGCACGAATGTGCCGTCCCCCCCAACAGCTATACATATTTCACCCTTCTTAACAACTTCGAAATGCTTCTTTATCGATGCTATTTCCGGGTAATTCCTCTTTGAAACTATGCTGACCTTCACTTATATCCCGAAAGATAAGTATCGCTACAAGCTAAAAGTTTAACCATGACTAAACAGAACCGTAATACGAAAGAGATGGCAGGTGCAGAAGGGGTTTACGGTGTACTGCCTCTTTCTACAGACGCCTCTACCGACTGTCTTGCTATATCAAATCTGCAGCTATTGTGTTTTGAGCACCACGCATAGCACTCGTCAGCCAACCGCTTATCGTTATAATGCAGGCCGCATATCCTGCATTCGTATTCTGTCATATAAAGATGCCATACTGTTGTGTTGAATGAATCCTAACTCTTTACGACTGTAACCTATTTATTGGTGTCTGTCAATTGTTCGTTATAGTTAGAATACTTCATGCTGAAAATCTTGCAAAGTTGCGGTTGGAGAACTCCCTGACGATGGCGAAGAACCAAAAAATAGGGCTAGATTTGTCTATAATCCAGCCCAAAAGGTTTAGCAACCCATTCCGCACTTGTAGAGATTAAGTCCATCTTGTTTAGTACCGTCGGTACCACCGGATGCTTCCATTCTCAACATAGACCTAAGAGATGCCACGTTAGGTTCGCCTAATTCTGTTACCACTCCAGTTCTGTCCTGCGAAAATTTCTTTTTTGTATTCATTGATTCACCAATATGATCCTATTTCTGTCATAGCCCCATCAGGGCCTGATGGTTGTATTTTTTCCCTTTGTGCTGCGTGTTGTCCTGCCCATATAATCGATTTTGTGGTTTCTGGTAATATGTTAGAAGCGAATGTGTCCAAATGCTATTAGTTACCGGCCATCTTCCTTCAATTATCTTAGGCACATTGTAAAATTTTGGAACAAGAATTATCTTTTTTGCCTTACTTTTGTCTATAAGCACTTTGTTGTTGAGTTTGCAACTGAAGTAGAATAGATACGGATATATGAATTCTCTATAACGCCCTGAAATATGAATATCTGTGTTGTCAGTTATCGCCTTTTGCAATTCCACAGCATTCATCAAGGATTTGTCCTTGAAGGAAGGAACAATTCGCTCATCCGGATCTAGCATCACCCATTTTCCTTTTGATGGCAGGTATGTCTCTACGACTGTATGCATTCCTCCCCTATCAACCGTTTCTATATCCTTTGGCATTATGGTTAAGGTTCTCGCTTTAAAACCCAGAGCGCTTAAGCATCCTTGCAACAGCGTTGCATGGCTCGCACAATTAAAACCTTTTCCTGTCTTTGCTTCTCTTAATATGGTCAAGGGGTCACTAGCGTATCCCCAACCATTGTGTCTTAGTTTGTCAGATACCCAGAAGCACACTCGTCTAACAGTAGTCACTTCGTCTTTGGCATTATCTGCTATTTCATCTAGATTATTTTCCTTCCATAGCCTTACCAAATAGGGATTGTCAGGCCTATCGAAGACATACCTGTATTTTTGTAAGTCAGTGTCAAACTTAAGTTTTACTTTCCTCATATAAGCACCTTTAATGGTTCCTTTTTTACAACTGAACTTATATCTCCTACTCTTAAGAGGTTCAATTCCTTTCTTATGCCCATTTGCGGGCATGCAAGGTCTTCTTTATTGCCGTTGAACAGCCCTATGCTCCAGCGATTTGTTTTCTTCTCATCTAAAGTCATTGTCCCATCTGCGTTAAGTTTGCCTACTATGTTGTGGTCATCGTATAGAGAGACCGTGCACTTGCTTATTGATCCGTCAGCTCTAAGTATAAACGAATATGGCTTGGCTGCATAACATACGTAGTCTGGAACCTTCTTGTAGATATCAAGCTTGTACAGCCCAAGTCCTAGAAAGCTTGCATAATCTTTCAATTCATTCATGTCCTTCAAGTCATCGCAAATCGGCAGGTTTAAGTCATTGGAGCTGCCTTGCCTTGAAAGAAGCCTTATGAATAGCGGAAATCTCTTATCTCCATCTATTTCATCTCTTATTTTCTTTATTACACTTCTCATGCTGTCCTTATTCTTTTTATTTACATGCAACCTAATCATTATAGAAAAGTCGAGGTCTGTCATATGTGCCATAAGCAGATTATTCCATATAGTATCAAACGTGCCTTTCCCATCGGCGCGTATCCTCATACTATCATGTACGTCTTTATCGCCGTCTAAACTAATCTGGAAGCTCCTGACATTTAAATCTGTCAGTGCCTTTAACTTTTTTTGATCGAGTAGATATCCGTTTGTTGTCATCGAGCCGATTAAATTGATGTTTGGGTTAGTTTCTCGTTTGGGTTAGTTTCTCCTATCTTTCTATTTGTATGACTCATTATGTCTAATACTATGCCATAACCTGCAAGTGGTTCGCCTCCAAACCACTGAATATTCAGATAGTCTAATGAGGGTATCCGTCTATCCAATAACTTCTTAGTGGCATTTACTGTCTCATGCGTCATTCTCTTTATTTCATAATGTTGGTTGCAGTATACACATCGGAAGTTGCATTGTTCAGTTGGCAGTATCTGTAGCTCCAACCTTCTATTCATCTGGTCTATGAGCTCTTTATCGTTTGTTTCTTCCAAAGTATCCATTTTTCACCACTACAGGCGTGGGGGAGTTGTGCAATGGGTTTTCTTAAGATCTTTATTCCCACAATAATTGTTTATAGTAACAGCTTAATAAATGTTCCAAAGCCCGTTTTTTTGCAAAAAGTATTTAAATCATTAATCCTATAATAAGTAGTGGCTCTTTATTCTTCGATATGGAGATTAACAGAATCGAGTCAAGGTGTTTCATATTAAGATAGCTGACATACGCGCATTGCCTGACAACGACCTAAAAGGGAAGATAGATGGTCTACTGCTAGAGTTGGCAATCGAGAAGAGAAAGATAAAAGCGACAGGAGTGTCCAGCAAAGTGGTTAAGGTAAGGGAGATGAAGAGGGACATAGCAAGGATAAAAACAATCCTTAACGAGAGAGGTGCACCTACAGAATGACTGATATATGTTCGAAATGCGGCCTGCCAAAAGAGCTATGCGTCTGCGACGTGCTCGAAAAGGAGGCAGAAAACCTGATAAAAGTTTACACAAAGAAGGCGAGGTTCAACAAGATAATAACGATAATAGAGGGAGTCCCTTCGGATGATATAGAATCAGCCGCGAGGGAGCTCAAAAGAAAGCTCGCATGCGGCGGAACAGTGAAGGACGACCAATTTATAGAGCTCCAGGGAAACCATAAGAATAAGGTGAAAGGGCTGATAGTTGGGATGGGCTACAAGGAGTCTAACATAGACATAATATGACTATGGCAGCCTTTTCTGCACATTCTTACCGTGCTCGGATCCTATGACAGATATCTTCGCGTCAGAGAAACCTTTAGACAGTTCTAATCCACCGCTGAGCCTATCAAGGAATATCGCTAAAGCAGCGACTTCTGAATGGGGCTGGTTTCCTATGGCTATGTTCCAATCCGAATTCTCGTAATACCAACGTTCCACCTTGCCTGCACCAACAACTACGAGAACCGGGCCATGATGCTGCATGCTCTCCAAACTTTCGCCTCCTATATTTATACCGTACATTGTCAGATGTACTACCTTGCCTCCATCCTTTTTCCACTCCCTAACAAAACGTTTCGGATCGCTCACAGCGCGAATAGAGAAGGTATCCGTCCCTCCCCAATGACCGATAACCTTACGCACGCTTTTTAGGTTCTCCTCGCCCCCTTCCAACACGAACCCGGCAGCACCAAACGCACGCGCGACAAGCGCCACGTGCGTAGTTATACGCACATCCCTTCTCGGCCTGTGGCCTATCCGAAGTACATATATACTGCCTTCTTGCAACCTCACACCTTGTTCCTTCCCTCAAAAACTTTTATAAGCTCCCTATCTCTGTTGTTGTCAAGTTTGTCCCTTACATTTCCAACAAGTTTGGATACTGAAATTGCGACCGCGTGTTTCAAATCAGAGGGATGCAGCCCTCCCCCGACATAATCCTTTGCAATGCTCTCATAATCAGAATACTCTGCATCCCCACCGAAACGTCTGTCTCTCTCAACCCTGAGCTTGCCATTGATGGGTATTATCACGTACCTGCACAGTTCCAATACCGGATTTCCATTCTCTTCCTTCTCAGGGCACCACGCGCCACCAATGCTTTTTGCAATCTCCTCGTCAGTTGCTATTATGGATATGGCAGAGCCAGGTTTCGATTTGCTCATTTTCATCTCTGCTACCAATTCCTCCTTGTCCTTGCTTAGCGTGTCAGGAGACTGTGCCGGCTTTATGAGCGAGGCTATGAGATGGTGGTGTATCGGCACTATCTCCCTCATTCCCTCAGCCCTGAACAGCTCTTTTGCAAGCATATGCACACGTCTCTGATCCATTCCGGCATGCGGCATGTCAACCCCCAACGCCAATATATCGGCAGCTTGCATGATCGGATATAAATATTGCGAAACATGGAGAGTATCCCTCTCACTCCTCCCCTCTATTATGAGAGTTCTGGTGGCCCTTGCTATCGTGGTCTTGGCAGCAAGCCTCATCACATTCTTCCAATAATCCTCGAAGTTAGAATAGAGGTCAGAACCCAAAGTTATCTTTGCGTCAGGGGATGCAAGGCCGAATATCCTTCTGTACAGCTCAGCCCCTTTTATTATCTTTTCCCAGTCACCCCCAAGTTTCCCGTTTGCGAAACTATGCCAATCTGCCAGAAATATGTTTGGTCGACCGCCTATCTTTGCAATATCGTTTATCTTCTTGCAGCCGACAAGCACATGCCCTATATGGAGCATCCCACTTATCTCAAGTCCCAGATAGTGGACAGGCCTTTCGTTCGTCTCAAGAAGATTTCGAAGCGCCTCCTCAGTCACGATCTCTTCTGTAGGTGCAGACCTTATAATCTCAAGCTTGGTCTCGACATCCATGCAATCGATAAACTATGTCTCAACAATTTAATAGCTTTTTGGAACTATTCCTAGAGCCTGACAGAATTCCAACAGCTATTTGCGCAATGCGCCCACACACATCCATTTCCACTTTTTGTCAAACTTGTAGATCTTATTTATCGTGAGCATAATCTTTTCTCTCATATATCTGTCACTTTCTCTAGTCAGGTGCTGTTTCTCTATATACAACTGCCCTGGCGCGTCTCTTAGGTAAGTGCACGAGCCATCCTCTCGTACCCCATCTTTTAGCATATACATAATCTTTTTTGTAGTGGCGATGGTGCTGACAGCGCCTTTTATTTCAACATTCCCGTCTATACGGAGCATGTGCATTCCAAGGCTGCCCAGTAGCGCTACCCCTAACGTAGCCCCTATCAATGTGCCTCCCCTTGCCCTTTTTGCAGTTTCTCCACTCATAAAGTCCAACGAGTGAAAAAAGAAGCCCTAAGATATATATTATTTTCTGCAATCATCCACACTTCCACTATAAAACAGCTCTTAGCAAAGTGCACAAGGTATATATACCTTATCCCTACAATCATATTTGCTTTTCTTGTTGTTATTTGTAGGTCTAGTACCGATTTTTAAAGCATGAAAATTCCAGTTCGGAATTGGATTTATCCTCGAGAAGTGCAAATCTACCTAAAATTGTCAAAAAGATTCCAGTCGATGCTGCTGGAGGGCACTACTATCAGATTTCGACAGCCATGCAAGTCAGCTCTATGGCATCATAGGGCGGCGTACGGCTCAGTAACACGTAGTCAATTTACCGTAAAGAGGTGAATACCCCCGGGAAACTGGGGTTAATACACCATAAGCTAATGCATCTGGAAGGAGCATTAGTCGAAAGGGGCGCGAATTGGAGCGTTTCCGTTTTACGATAGGACTGCGCCGGATCAGGCAGATGGCGGGGTAACGGCCCACCATACCAATAACCCGTAGGGGATGTGGGAGCATAAGCCCCGAGAAGGGTACTGAGACAAGGACCCTAGCGCTACGGCGTGCAGCAGGCGCGCAAACTCCACAATGCGCATACGCGTGATGGGGGGAACCTGAGTGGGTTGCTAACGCAATCCTTTTGCAAAGTTTAATCACCTTTGCGAATAAGTGCTGGGCAAGACCGGTGCCAGCCGCCACGGTAATACCGGCAGCACAAGTAGTGTCCACGATTATTGGGCTTAAAGCGCTCGTAGCTGGCCGATACCGTCTCATGTGAAATATTGGCGCTCAACGTCAATGCGGGCATGGGATACCTATCGGCTAGGGAGCGGGTGAGGTCAGGGGTACTTATAGGGGAGGGGTTAAATCCTATAATCCTTTAAGGACCAACGGTGGCGAAGGCGCCTGACTAGAACGCATCCGACAGTGAGGGGCGAAGGCTAGGAGAACGAATCGGATTCGATACCCGAGTAGCCCTAGCAGTAAATTATGCAGACTCTGGTGTTGCAAGTGTCTTGAACGCTTGCAGTACCGTAACGTAAGTGTTAAGTCTGCCGCCTGGGGAGTACGGTCGCAAGGCTGAAACTTAAAACAATTGACGGGGGAGCACACAAGGGGTGGATGCTGCGGTTTAATTGAACCCAACGTCGGAAACATTACCAGGGGCGACGGCAGGATGAAGGTCAGACTAAAGATCTTACCTGACGAGCCGAGAGGTGGTGCATGGCGGCCGTCAGCTCGTGGTGTGAACTGTCCGGTTAAGTCCGGTAAGTAAGTGAGTGATGTGATGACGCAGAAAATTAAGCTAAATCCCAATATATGCTATATGATTGGAGCGCATAGCTGCAGAGAGTGCAGTGACAACTCCTCGATAGAAATGTCCTCAAAGGAGGAATCTTTCTTGGAGAGCTTCATAAAGATAGCGATTGGATTAGGCGTGGAACCAAGCAAGCTGCTCGTAAGCAAGAGCCAGAGGCCTACCCTATACACAGTAAAATTCTACAACTCAAGGATGAGAAAGTTTTTCGATACATCCTTCAGGCGTTTGGAACACATCTTCAAGCATGCCAACATATACACGGCAAGTTATCTTGCCGGAATGTTCGATGCATGCGGAGGTGTAGATGAACGAGGAATATACTTGTATGGGCCAGGCAGCAGGAACATCTTGCTTATGGAGAAACTGGGTTTCCATACCTCACTCACGACAAAGGTGAGGATCAGGAACGCCGAAAGTTTTATCACGTTTATAAGGGAGCATAGCTTAAGAATGCGGAGCATTGTTCATTTACCCGGTAACGAGCGAGACCTCTGCTGACAGTTGCTACTGGCTTAGCGATAAGCCAAGCACTCTGTTAGGACCGCCTCTGTCTAAAGAGGAGGAAGGAGGAGGCGACGACATGTCAGTATGCCCCAAATCTCCTGGGCTACACGCGGCATACAAAGGTCGGCACAATTGGACGCAATGCCGAAAGGCAAAGCAAATCCCCTAAAACCGATCCAAGTCCGGATTGAGGGCTGCAACTCGCCCTCATGAAGCTGGAATCCCTAGTAATCGCTTGTCACTATCGAGCGGTGAATCTGTCCCTGCTCCTTGCACACACTGCCCGCCAAGTCACCCAAGTGGGGTTTCAGTGAGGAAATTTCTATGAAATTTTCGAACTGAGGTTCTGTGAGGAGGGCTAAGGCGTAACAAGGTATCCGTAGGGGAACCTGCGGATAGATCACCTCAAAACTTCAACGAAGTTATGATTAAAGTGTGCATTAGGTAGCGCATAAATTCTCGAGGATAATTTCTGTTTTATATTTTTTATGTTATCATCTTGTTTGGGATTCTGCCCACGCAACAATGTTTTGCAGGCAGGGATTTGGGCATCCCATCAATCCAGTGGTTTTATGAAGATGGAAGAACAGACAAAAGATTACCCAGAAACGTTCTACGCGTTTGTAGAAATAGCCGAAGGCAGCGACATAAAGTACGAATACAAGGAGGACATAGAGGCAATAGTGGCAGACCGCTTCCTTTTCACATCTATGGTATACCCAACAAACTACGGCTTCGTAATGGGCACAGTGGCGAAGGACAACGACCCTTTGGACGTCCTGATTGTGGCGAGCAAGAGAATAATGCCAGGCACGGTCATAAAGTGCAGGGCGGTTGGGAAGGCAGTCATGAAAGACGAGGAAGGTCAGGACAACAAGATAATAGCGGTGCCGGTAGAGAAGGTCGATCCCTATTCATCATTATACAAGGATATAAAAGACGTGCCAGAAGCCCTAAAGGAAAAGCTGAAGCACTTTTTCGAGCACTACAAGGAGCTCGAGAAAGGAAAGTTCATGAAGTTCGAGACGTTTGAAGGAAAGGAGTCAGCAATGGCAGAGCTAAGAGAATCAAGAAAGTAAGTCGGAAGAGGACTTAGTTAATGAACGAGCGCAAGAATTATAAATATGATTATCATAATATGATTATCAATTAAAGATAATTATAAAATGATAATATGGAATTTGTTGATAGGGTTGAAGAACTCGGCGCAATGAATAAGGAATACAAAGACGGAAATGCCTCCTTGATAACAATTTATGGCAGGAGAAGGCTTGGCAAGACAGAGCTGATCAAGCAGTTTCTGGATGGTAAATCTGGCAGTATTTACTACCTTGCTACCGACGATAATAGTGCAATGCAGCTTAAGAGCCTTTCAAGCCTTATAGGCATAAGGCTCGGCAATGAGGATTTGGCGCGTTTCGGCGCCAGCGACTGGGAATCACTTTTTTTGAGAGCATCAGAGCTTGCAGGAGGCAAAAAGCTTGTAATAGCCATAGACGAGTTCCCGCGCCTAGCAAGAGCAGACAAATCAATCCCCTCTATTTTCCAGAAAGGATGGGAGCTTTATATGAAAGGCAGCGATATAATGCTGATTCTTTGCGGTTCCAGCATAAGCATGATGAAGAGCGAGGTGCTGAATAGGTCATCCCCGCTGTACCAAAGGAGCACCGCAGTGGAAAACCTTATGCCATTAGGGGTTGAGAGCGCGATTAAGCTCAGCAAGGGCATGGAGTTCGCGGAGTCGGTAAGGGAATATTTCATATTTGGAGGGGTACCGGCATACTATTCATTTACAGAAGGCAGCAAAAGCCTTAGGAGAGTGCTGGAGCGTGTATTTGCCCCTGGCAGTGTATTTCTGGATGAAGTGAGTGTAATCATATCAGAAGAAGTCAAAAATACCGGGGTTTACATAGACATAGTGGGTCTTATAGCCAATGGCATAAACAGGCCAAGCGAAATCGCCTCAAAGCTGGGCATACCTGCAAGCAATGCGATTAGGTATATGCGTCCCTTAGTCGATATCGGACTGATAGAGAGGGTAGTGCCGGTAACAAAAATGGAAGGAAGAAGGTCAAAAAGCGGTTTCTATATCGTAAAAGACAACTACGCGCTCTTTTGGGCTAGATACATAAAGAGAAACCTCGGCACGCTAAGCCTGCAGGGAAGCAATGATGTTGCTGATATGGTAATGGCAGAGCTTGCTCCATTTGAAGGCATTATGTTCGAAAGATTTGCAATGGACTTTTTGGCGTTCTTGAGCAGGACCAATAGGTTCAATATCAAATTCACCAAAATAGGCAAGTGGTGGGGTATCGATGCAAGCAGAAAAAGCGGCGATAACCAGGAAGAGATAGACGTAGTCGCGATAAACGAGAAAACAAAGGATATACTCTTCGCAGAGTGCAAATGGACGAACGCAAAGGTGGGGGCAGATCTGTATATCCATCTCAAGAGAAAGGCGAAGCTCGTTCAATGGCACAATGATGCCAGGAAGGAGCGCTTCGCGCTTTTCTCCAAGGCCGGATTTACCAAGGAGATGAAAGTGCTTGCCAAAAGGGAGCATGTTCTGCTGTTTGGCCTCAAAGAGATAGAGGATGCGCTCAAAGCATGAGCGAAGAAAGCAGTATTGCCAAGATATGTTTGTGAGGTGTCTGAAGGTTTGTCAAGAACAACGGACAACCGCAAGCAGGTATAAACTTATTCCTGAGTTTCTCTCCGCTCTTTTATCAGCGGTCAACATAACGATTCCCTATCCGATAGCCTCGGAAAGGTAATGCCAATTCGTGTATAATGTATACACGTGGCAACTACAAGGACTGAGATGAAGATAATAGAGAAGGAACTCGCCATCATGGAAATAAAGGTAATGAGACTGAAGGCGGAGCTACCCCGCCTACTGAAAAGATAAGCGAGAAAGAGCGGCGAAAGCTAAAGGCTGCAAGGAAGAGAATATCCAAAGGGCACCGGATAAGCCCTGACGATATAACAAAGGAGTCCGAATGATAGAATGACGTGCAAATGACATACTGTATCTGCGCATCGGAAACTAACAGTTCTTGTCGGGTTAACTAAACAGTCAAGCGAAGGAACACAGCCCGCAATCGCAGAAAGAGCAGGAAGGTGTCATGCGCATATTTTTATACCTTGATTCGTCATATCTATCATGATGCCGATGCGACAGCGCAGGAACGAAACGAACATCACTTCGTCGCGGATTTCCCAGAGAGAGAGAGAGAGAGAGAGATAAATAAATTCATCCGGGAAGAGTCTGGCCAGAAACCGATCCTTAAATCATCTAAGTCTGCGGCAGAGCATCGAAAACCTTTCGGGAAAGTGTCTCATCAGAAAGCGCAGTCCGCGATGGAATATTTGATGACCTATGGTTGGGCGATACTCATCATTGCGATAGTGCTGGTAGCGTTCTTCTCCCTCAACCTGTTCAACCCTTACACGTTCGCACCGAGGGCGAGTCCGGGCAGCTGCCAGATAATGAGGCCGAACGGACCGGGCAGCAACCTGTTTGTTTCGGCGGTAGGGCCAACATGTACCATCAACGAAATACCGCAGTATGCTGGTTTATTCAATGGCCTCTCAAGTAACATACTAATTGCATCAACAAACAATTTTCCAACAGGTAGCGCAAGTATATCTGAATTTGCATGGATAAATGAGAATGCAAATATGCCGTCTTACCCGATGATTTTTGCTATGGGAGCCGATGCCCAGATAAATACATATTCAGTTTCACCCACAGTTTACAATCCTAGAATATGCACTGCAACCACATGCTTTGTAGATAGCAGAACATTTAGCTCAGGGCAATGGGTGATGATAGGATTTACTTACAATGTGAACACAGGTAATATTGTAAGTTATCTTAATGGTGTGGAAGGCACGCCTGTTGGAGGTGGCGCACAGAGCCTCTCAGGCCCTGCTTCTATCGGTGATGGTGTAGGGTCCAACTCTGCGTATTATTTTGGAGGCATGCTGTCTAATATACAGGTCTACAACACCTCCCTCTCTCAACCAGAGATTACTGCACTCTATCAGGAAGGAATTGGCGGCGCCCCTACAAACCTCCAAAACCTTGTGGGCTGGTGGCCGCTCAACGGGAACGCCAAAGATTATTCCGGAAACAACAACAACGGCGTTCCTACCAATGTGATATACACATCAAGCTGGGAGAGTGGCTACAGCAGCCCATGAATGCATATGTAGTTTGTTACGCCGAACGAATCCTTTCTTAACGGTGTAGTTATATTGGTATCCTGCCCTCCCTAAAAGGTTTATGATTTGTGTTTGCTATCGGATTGGTATTCTCTCCGTAAGGAACTGGAAATGCATCAGCATAGTTGATTCAATGAATAAAAAAAGACAAAAAGAAATAGAAAAAGAGCTAAAATCCAGAGGGCTGACCAAATTTCAGATAGATGTTCTGCTTAGTCTTTGCAATGTAAAGAAGGGCAATACAATAACGTACAAAGAGCTTGCCAAACTGGCAGGATATCCGAATGCATACAGAGCTGTAGGCTCTGCGATGCGGATAAACCCAATGGTGCCAGAGATTCCCTGCCATAGAGTAATAAAAAGCGACGGAAGCGCAGGGAACTACTCTATGGGAGGCACAAAGAAAAAGCTTGCGATGTTGATGGCTGAAGGCGCAATATCTCAAAACATGATAGGCAGGTAGATGGAGTCAAGGTTCCTTAGCCTGCTAATGTAGTTAGCTTAAAGCTCGTTGAAGTTAGGAAGCTTTGGGCTTACGCCTGACTTTCGTACTCGACACTGCGGCGTAAGCAAAAGACGCGGCGGACCGAGAATCAGACTATGGCCGCAGCCGTGACAGGACCGCATGCTAGACCTAAACTTTCTGTTTCGATTATTGATTAGAACAGCTCTAAACCAAAACTTTCAAACACTTTAAAATGGCTGACATTATTTGTGTACAGCTTTGCACCTGCATTGATGACTATCGCTGCTATCATAGTGTCAGGTCTTGATACTTTTTTGCCTTTCATTTCTGCCTTACGTTCCAATTCTGCAGAAAGCATGGCATCCTCTCGGGTGTAAGCGATAATAGGCAAAGCGGTAACATACTCTATGCTTCCACCATATTTCTTTATGCCATACAACACTTCATGCATACTTATTGCAGTCGTAGCGAATTCCTCGAAACTTTCGTTTATTCTTGAGAACGCATTCTCCCCTAGTACCGAACCTTTTTCAAATATCTCTATCAATATGTCGGCATCCAAGATTATCATCGCCACACCGACCTTTTAGAATATATCTCAGATACCATTTTCTGTTTATTCTTGAATGTCATACTGCCCTTCAGCTTAGCTAACACATCAATCGCTCTTGCTTGGACTAAAAGCCGCTCGAATAGATCGCTGAAGCTTTCCTTTTCTTTCTTAACTTTTATTAGATCCATATACACATTTTCCTTTATTGTTATTGTTTTGACCATTTAATCATTATATTTAATGTTTAAACACATATTTAAACTTACTGACTACCGGAGTTTTAGTTGGGAGAGCATGCCGCGAGGGATATATAGGGACAGTTGGTGAGGAAAGAACCGCTAATATCGCCAGAAAATACATACTGCGTCAAGGTTCAAAAGTCGGCAAGGAAGACTATAGACAGTTAATTATTTTCAGTCCACTATACGCCCCAAAGATTGCCTTGGGGATTCACTTTACTTGCTATTTTTCAATGGCAGGAAGAAAGCGTTTACTACTTTCTAAGGTCGTATCTGATGGAGGCACAATACCAATAGCTCCGAGAGATTATACTCTCCTTCCTCTTCTACCTCCAGGCCTCTTTGTTGTATCGGTCGGTACCGGAGTAACGTCCTCTATCCTTCTGACGTTGAGCCCGCTTCTTGCAAGCATCCTCACCACAGAATGCGCTCCATGGCCTGGAGTCTTTGAGTTATGCCCTCCTGGCGCCCTTATCCTTATAATTATCTCTGTTATCCCTTTGGCCTTTGCGGCTGCGGCTATCTTGTATGCTGCCTGCATAGCTGCGTAAGGCGATCCCTCCTGCGAGTCGGTGTTGACTATCATACCTCCGCTTGCAACTGCTATCGTCTCCGCGCCGCTCATGTCGGTCAGTGTTATTATAGTATCGTTCTTTGAGGAATAGACGTGCGCTATCGCCTTTCTTTCAGGCCTAGCCTTCACCTTCAGTTCTTCCATCGCCTTCTCTTCATAAGAGGCGACTTCCTTCTGCTTCTTCTTTGCGCCTACTGCAGGTTTTACATCCTTTTTAACCATTCAAATACCTCATTGCTCTATTATTGCAGCTGGTTCTTCATCTGCCTTCTCTGCGCTTCCATTCTCATTTGCCGCAGTTTCAGGTTCGCTGTTAGAAGGCGTAGCCTCAACCTTTGCCTTTGCTTCAAGATCTATCGGTTTGTAATAGCCAATCATGCTGTCTTCATTTACCTTTACCATATATCCCGGCTTATTGACTTTCGTCCCATTTACGGATATGAAACCATGAACTATAATCTGTCTTGCCTGCTTCATGCTCTTTGCAAGCCCTTTCTTGAAAACCCTGGATTCTAATCTCCTCTCAAGAAGGTCAGTCTCCTTAAGGTCAAGAAGTTTCTCTATCTCAACATTCTCATTAACTATCCCGAGCTTGGCCAGCCTTCCTACGATATCTGCCTTCCTTTTCTCTGCGCCCGGCATCCCAGCAAGAAGTATTCTCACATTGCTTCTTACTCTGCTGAGTTCAGTCTGTGCTCCCCACAGTTCGTGCATATTTTTGAGACCATACTCCTTTATCATCGCCCTGTCGCTCTCTATCCTTGCGGTATTATAAGTGTTTTTCGGCTTGCTGAACTTCTTTCTATTTCTTTTTGGTGCGCCCATTCAAACTACCTATTTCTTTCCAGAGCCCGCCGAAGTTTTCTTGGGGGCCTCTTTCTTCTTTGTAACTCCGACTGTGCTTCCTGTCCTTCCGGTAGATCTTTCGCTTTGTCCTCTTACCTTCAGGTGGTTCTGGTGCCTGTACCCTCTCCATGTTCTGGCAGCAATGTCTCTTGTCACATACTGTCTTGATGCTATTGAAAGCTCTGATCCCACCAGATGTACGTCCTTCCCATTCTCAAAATATTTCCTATTGTTGAGCATATATGTCGGTATCCCGTATTGCGAGATCGG